>JADLBG010000780.1 GCA_020847895.1 Bryobacterales bacterium | reverse complement strand
TGAGCGATGTGAACGCGCTCCACCAGGTGACGATCAGCGTCAGCGCCCGCCGCGGCCCCAGCCAGTCTCCCAGCCATCCCCCGGGAATGTTGAACAGCGCATACCCCCACCGGAAAATGGCCAGAATGCCGCCCATGGTTCCCATCGTGAATCCGAATTCCTTCATGATGGTGGGGGCCGCCGAGGAGATAACCACACGATCCATGTAGGTGATCATGTACGCGGCTACGGTGAGCCACAGAACGATGTGGCGGACGCGGGTGGGGCGGGGATTCGACACAGAAGGGAGATGGTATCAGAATCGGGAGCAGTCCAACCAGGCTGACGTGAGCAGTGCGCGCGTACACCGACTCCACAAGCTAACCGGCTTACCAGTGTCTGGGAAAGCGAAACCCCAGAGCGATCCTCAACGAGGTTGATCAGTCGCGTTATCGAGTGAGTCCTGGTAATCTCTGGGAATTATGTCAAATTCAGTCTGGCCCTACGACCACGTAAACGTGGACTCATACGGAGCGGAGAAAGCTCTGGGGGATCTCTGGTGCTTTGTGATCTGTCCTGTTAACCCACCCACATACTGGGATGATTTGTTCGCCATGATCGCTCGGATTTGTGAAGAACTGGGTAAGGGCATGGGTGTGCCCCTTCGTTGCCGCCGCGCTGTCGATGTTGTAAGCGCAGGCATTATCCACCCGGAGATCTGGCGGGATATTCTGAGCGCGGATCTGGTCATCGCAGATATCACCGGCCGGAATGGAAATGTGATGTTCGAACTTGGTGTTGCTGCCGCTTGCCTTGATAAGGAGAGAGTCATCATTATCCGGGAGGATCGTTCCGATGAGCCGCGTTTGTTTGACATTAACCCAGCGCGGCAGCTGGATTACACACGCACGCTCTCTGGGTTCCAGCAACTTGCGTCAAGGCTTGTCGTCCTAATACAAGATGGGATCGCTCGTGCGCCGTTCGATCGTGACCCAAACGCTGCTGTGATCCTGCCCGCATCGCTCGACTTAACTACAGAAATCGATTGCCGCAAGCTGTGGGGGCCCTCCGGCGCGCACCGCCGGATGCTCCGTGACTTTGGCTTGGAATTCGGCTCTCTCTACAACTTCAGATACGGCTGGCTGTCAGTGGGCAACATCGCGATCCGGAATGTTCGTGTGAGCGGAGAATTCCGCTTCAGCTCACCGCGACATGATGCGCCGTATCAGCCCTGGATAGGCATCATGCTCAGGAGTCAGGGATATCTCGCCAGCAGCGGCCATTTGGCCGTATTGCGCGCCGATGGCAGTGTAGCGAGGACACAGGAAAACGGCGGCAATCAGCACGTCGACATTGAACTCGGGCAAATTGACGATTTTGATCCGCAGGCCGGGAAAATTGTACATTTCGATGTCTCCATCGATGAAGCCGAATGGCGTATCCGCATGGGCAGCGTGGAACATGCCGCTGCAATCTCAGATCTCCCGCTGGTCTTCGCGGAAGGAAGGATCATTATTGAAGGTCAATTCTGCTGGGTTTGTTTGCGAAAGCTCGATATCGAACCTTTGTGAAATCTGCCAATAGCCACAGGACATCTATCGAGGCGGAAAGCGACCTCCTCCCCGCGCCCTAAAGCGACCCCTGTGACCCGTCGATCTTTTGCCCGCCCAGCAGGCTCGTCAGCAGGCTCCAGTTGTAGCCCGCGTTCCGGAACGTCAGCGCGCGCACGAGCGTGAGCAGCACTGCCTGAATCCGCGGCAGCAATCCCGCGAAGAAGCCGGCGCGTTTCGAAAGGAAATGCGCCACCCCGTTCAAGCGATCGGCCGCGAGCGTCGCCTTCTGGGAGTTGGTCCACCGCATCGGCGCTTCCGACGCGCTGTGGTCCGTCACCCGGATCGCCGGCAGCAACAGAGCCTTCTTGCCCGCGTGCCGGATCTGAAACGCCAACTCGAGGTCGCCGCCCCACTCGCCGTAATGCTCGTCGAAATAGTTCATCCCCTTGAGGAATGCCAGGCGGATGAGCAGCGCTTTGCGGCCCGGATACTCCAAGGCCATCGGCGCGTCGAGGGTTGCCGGAACGCTTTCCGGAATCGCCGATTCATCCTGCCACAACCGGCCGAGCACGTCCCGGTCCGGCAGCCTTCTGACCTGCGCGAGTGGTGAACCCGAAGCATCCGTGAGCAGCGGGCACACGGCCCCGGCCTCCGGCGCCGAATCGAGCGCATCCGCCAGCCGCGGAATCGTGTCCGGCTGCACCTCCACCGCCGGGTCGAGAAAGCACAACGTCTCCGCCTTCGCGCTCCGGATCCCGATGTTCAGCGCCTTCGTCGCCCCGAAATTACGCGGCATGCGCAGGAAGGTGAACTCGGGATAATCGAGATCCATCTCCGGAGTGGTGTCGTGCGTACCGATGTCGAGGACAATCACCTGCAAAGCCTCCGCCGGCCGGCTGCGCGCCAGCGCTTGCAGGCACTTGCGGAGCATGGCCCCGCGATGAAACGACGCGATGATCACCGTCACGCGCGGCCCCGTGGCCTGTTCCGCTTGTTGCTGTTCGACTTCCTCCATGGGAAGAAATGATGATAGCATCACTCTCCATGAGGGTTTTGAGGATCTTGCCCCTTCTCCTGCTACTGGCGGCGGTTGTGGCTGCCGCGTAGAATATTCGCAGATGTGCAACGACTCGCGCGCCGGCGAATGCCGGTACGCGGCATGGGAGGAGATGATCCACCTTGACCAAGCTTACTTGCCTCTGTGCAGCATTTTGGTATGACCTTGACGCAGCCATGAGGTTTATGAGGAGGCGTCGTTTCCTTGCCGCTATGATTGTCCTGATCCTGGGGGTGGCGATAGGTCTATGTACGGCCTTCTATTCAATTACAGAGAGCGCTCTGCTGAATCCTCTTCCCGGCGTGAACCTCGAGGGTGTTGTCTTCCTCGGTGGATTGTCCCACCCGCGCAGCATAGACCCAGTGCTGTGGTGGGGGCAGTCACGCACAGTCCAGCCGGTAGCATTCTACTCCCTCCACTCGGCAGAGGTCGCGCCAGGCCCTGAAGAGCGGGTGCCAGTGACGGTAGTCTCTGATAACTTCTTTGACGTCTTCGGCGTTAATGCCGTACGCGGATCGCGTTTCACCAACAACACATCCGGCGAGAATACCGCTGTGATTAGTTACTTTCTGGCGCAAAAATCAGTTTAGGCGAAAGGGAGCCGAGGTGGCCTGGGTCGAAGCACCTCTGAAAATACGAGAACCCCGGCGCTGTAGTCCGCCGAGGTTCTAAAATGAGGTTTTAAGAGCC
>JADLBG010000779.1 GCA_020847895.1 Bryobacterales bacterium | reverse complement strand
GCGCGGTCATCAACCGCAAGCCGGAACTGTTTCGCGCCGTCATCGCCAAAGTGCCGTTTGTCGATGTCCTCAACACGGCAACCGACCCTTCGCTTCCCCTCACGGTCATCGAGTACGACGAATGGGGGAATTCGAACCAGCGCGATTTCTGGGAATATATTCGCAGTTACTCTCCTTACGACAACGTGGCCAGGCAGGCTTACCCGAACATGTTGGTCACCGCGGGACTCAATGACCCGCGTGTCTCTTATTGGGAACCCGCCAAGTGGGTGGCGAAGCTCCGCACGCTCAAAACGGATCACAACCTGCTGCTGCTGAGAACCAACATGGATGCCGGCCACGGCGGCGCCTCCGGGCGCTATGAGCGGATGAAGGAGACGGCCCTCGACTATGCGTTTCTCCTCACCGTGATGGATGGGTGAGCCTCTACGTCTGATGAATCGCTTTCAGCGCCAGATGTGGTTCGTGCGCGATGATTTTCAACAGCGCAATCGCGGGACCGGTGGGATGCCGCCGGTCCTGCTCCCAGTTTTGAAGTGTCTTGACGCTGACGCCGATCAGCCGTGCGAACTCCTGCTGTGAAAGGCTGGTGCGTTCGAGAATCGCCCGCATCATGGAAGGTCGGATCTCCAGCCGGCGTGAGGGTTTCCGCTGACCGCGCGAGCCGGCCCACGCGAATCTTGGCACCACCCTGGATGAGAGCGCCCAGACCTGGCTTTGCCGCCGGCGGGGACTGAAATGCCGCATACTCCTCATCGCTGAGCAGAGCCGAGATCTGCCTCGTGAAAGTGGAGGTTTCAATCAGCTCCGCTTGCTTGTTGTCCGCCAATGGCGGATAGGAGTCAATGCTGACGGCTTCAGACCCGTATCACGGCAGGGGCTACACAGATGCTGCTGGCACTGGCTTGTACTCACAACCGGTGAGCTATTCCCATCGCAGCGCGCTTCGGAGATCTGCTCCGGCATACTCTCCTGTTTGGTTCGCAAGTCATTTTTCACCTGCCACTTCCCGCGTCTGATGTATGTCGAACTTTCACCCGCGGACCATAGCATTGCGCTTGTTTCTGCTTTCCTACTATGCTGGTATCTCCTGGGTTCGGAGGAGCGCCTTTGTTTTTCAAGCAGATAACGTCCACTTTCCGGTTCGTGTGGGTACTCCTGGCGATCACGCCAGTGTTTGCGCAGTTACGCATCAACACGAACACTGTCTTGCCTGGCGCCACGTTAAACCAAAGCTATAACTTCGCCCTCACGGGGGCCGCCGGAGCCTCGCCTTACACTTTTGCACTCGCCTCCGGCGCTCTGCCCGCCAACATCACGCTGAATTCGAGCGGCGTTCTCTCCGGGACTCCCACGGCCAGCGGCGACTTCACGTTCATCGTGCGCATCACGGACTCCTCTTTCAATCAGGCCACGAAACAATTCACGCTCAACGTAACAGCGCAGCCGTTGACGGCGCAGCCCTTCCCGCCGCCGGCGAGTGTGCCGGTGGGGCGCCTGACGGGCGCCAGTGTGCAAGGTGTGGGAGGAACTGCTCCCTACAAGTACTCCATCATTTCCGGCACGCTTCCGCCGGGCGTCAACTTCGTGAAGACATCCTGCTATTGCGAAGCGTATGCCTTTATCGAAGGGGTGCCGCGGACCACCGGCGTTTACAATGTCGTCGTCGAAGTGAAGGATAGCAACGGCCGTACGGCGACGGCGCCGCTGCAGTTCAACGTGGTGGCCAACCCGCTCAGCGCCCCGGCCACCACCCTGCCCAGCGCCACGCGCGGAGCGGAATATGTGTTCCAACTCCCTTATTCGGGTGGATTCGCGCCAGTTATTTTCAATCTCGCGACGTCATCCTCCCTGCCGTTCGGGTTGCAACTCACCGCCGGAGGCAAAGTACGGGGGATTGTGGACACTTCCGTGGCGCCCGGCACATATACCTTCAGCGCCCTGGTGAGCGATGGCGCGGGTTCCTCGACCACAACTGCGTATTCCATCAATGTCGTCGCCGCGCCGGTCAACACCATTGTCACCAACTCGACCCTGCCAACCGGAGTAGCCGGCATCGACTATGGAAAGCAACTCGTTGCGGAAACGGCTGTCAGCACCACTGGAACCTGGAGTGTGATCGGGGGCAGTCTCCCAACCGGCATCAACCTTGGCTCGAGCGGGTTGCTCGCGGGCAATACCTCCCAGACCGGGACGTTCCCGTTCACCGCCGAATTCCGGATCAATCCGACTACCGCCACAAGTAAGCCATTCACTCTCATCATCAGTCCCACGAGATTTCAATGGACATTCTCGAGCAGCCTGCCTTCCATCAATCGTGGGCAGTACAGCCTGTCCTTGGGATCCTTCCCCACGGGCATGACAGGCGGCACGCCGGCCAGCAACGTGGAACTGGTCTCGGGCGCGTGGCCCGCCGGGATGGATGTCACCGGAAATCAGTACATCGCCGGTACCCCCACTACCGCTACGTTCTATAGCTTTGGCGCGGAGGTCACCGCCGCCGATGGCCAAGTGGCCAGCGGATTTTTCTTCCTGCAGGTGACGAATACGCCCGCCTTGCAGATCCTCTCCCCCGGCCCTAATCTCCCCGATGCCGTCCTGGGGGTGAACTACTACTTCCAGGACTTCGGCGATTTCAACGGACAGCACGATAATGGCGGCGGCGACAGCTACACGTGGACGGTACAGAGCGGAGCCTTGCCGCCCGGACTTACGCTGTACACCGATGGAGAATTATCGGGGCGGCCCGCCTCGACGGGCACTTACAACTTCACCCTGCAAGTGGCCGACGGCTACGGCACTACGGCGCAGCGCGCCTTCACCCTGGTGGTGCAACCCTCTGTGGGATCTCTCTCAATTGATACATCGTCGCCGCTCCCACAAGGTCTCTACGGCCAATCCTATTCCACGAGCTTTTCATCGACGGGAACGGGACCGTTCACCTACAGCCTCGATTCCGGCGCGTTGCCTGCCGGGTTCACCCTCAGCCCGTCGGGCGTTCTTTCGTCCAATGGCCCAACGATCGCGGGCGGGTTTTTCTTCTTCACCATTCGCGCGCAGGATTCGACACCCGGCTCGCAAGGCGGCCCTCTCAGCGCCGCCAGAAGCTATTCGCTTCACATCGCGAGCAATAACCCTGCTCCCACTCTCACCAGTCTCAGCCGGACGTCGATTCTCGCGGGAAGCCTCGGTTTTCCGCTGACGCTCACCGGGTCGAACTTCCTCTCCGGAGCGAAGGTCTTCTGGAATGGAACCGCCTTGACCACGACGTTTGTCAACGCGGGGCAGTTGACGGCGGCTGTTCCCACTGCGCTGCTTGCCGCTGGCGGAACGGTCTATATCTATGTCCAGAATCCCGACGGGCTGTACTCCAACACGCTGTACTTCAACGTCATCCTGCCTGCCCCTGTGCTCTCGTCGCTATCCCCCAATTCTGTCTATTCCGGCAGCCCCGCGTTCACACTTCAAGTAGTCGGCAGGAATTTTCTCGCGCCCATTCCATCGGAGGGACCGCCATCCCCCGGCTCCGTCGTTTATTTCAACGGCCAGCCCCTCACCACCGTCTACGACTCCCCCACGCAGTTGCACGCCACCGTGCCCGCCACTCTGGTTGTCAACCCGGGGACCGTTCCGGTAATGGTGCAAAATTACGATGAGCAGATTTCCAACACCCTGCAATTCACCATTGCCGGCGCGCCCACCCTCACCAAACTGACTCCGGATACCACTGCCGCCGGATCGGCGCAGTTCACGCTCGTGCTCGAGGGAACAAACTTCAATCCCAATGTGCGCGTGGAATGGAATGGCGATCCGCTGACGACGTACGTCGATTCCTCCACCAGTCTGCGGGCCATTGTCGAAGCAGGCCGCGTGTTCAATTCCGGAGTCTATCCGGTGCTGGTCCGCACCCCGGAAGGACTCACATCGAACACGCTGAACTTCACGGTCACCGGGAATAACCCGGCCATCACCTCACTCAGTCCTGATACCTTCGCCGCCGGCAGTCCGCTTTCGCAGCTCACGGTGAACGGGACCGGATTCCAGAGCGACGCCGTTGTGTATTGGAACACCACGGCGCTGGTCACGGCATTCGTTTCGAGCACGAAGCTCATGGCAGTGGCGCCCGCCAGCCTGCTTGCCACTCCAGGCGTCGCGCAGATTCAGGTACGCAACGTGCGCGCGCAAACGGTCTCCGCCACGCGCGATCTTCCAGTGACCGGGACAGGTCCCGCCATTACCTCGCTGGCGCCCAACCAGGCGCAGACGGGCAGCCCGCAGTTGACGCTCACCGTCAACGGCATCAACTTCCTGAGCGGCGCAACGGTGCGATTGAACAACGTTGACCTCGCCACCACGTTCGTTTCCGCCACGCAATTAACCGCGATTGTTCCGGCCACCCTTCTCGCCGCTTCCGGCGATTTCCCGGTCATCGTGCGGAACCCCGATAGCCAGCTATCACCTCCCGCCGCCTTCACCGTCAGTCCGAACGCGGTTCCTCCGCAGATCACCACGCTCACCCCTTCAACAGTGACGCCGGGTGGACCCGCTTTCACGCTCGCCGTGCAGGGGTCGGGATTCCAATCGGGCGCGGTGGTGCGTTGGAACGGGCAGGACCTGACGACGATCTTCGTATCCGCCACCGCCCTCACGGCCGGCGTTCCCCAAACGCTTATCGCCGCGGCGGGCACGGCAATGATCCTGGTCCACAATCCGAACGGCCTCAATTCCAATCAGGTCAGCTTCCCCATCACCACAACGCCTCCGCCCGCCATCAGCGCCCTGAATCCGAATAGCGCCGCTGCCGGGAGTCCGCAGTTCACGCTCTCCGTTCAGGGCACGGGCTTCCAATCGGGCGCAATCGTGCGCTGGAACAACCAGGACCTGGTGACCAGTTTCGTTTCCCCCACGCTGCTCAGCGCCACCGTCAGCGCATCGCTGCTGGTGTCTCCCGGAACCGCGCAAGTGGTGGTGCGGAATGCGGACCAGCAGACATCCACGCCTGCAACCTTCACTATCTCCGCATCTCTGCCGCCTGCCATCACCAGTTTGAATCCACCCGCGGTGAACGCCTTGGCCGGGCCGGTGACGCTGGTAGTGAATGGAACCAACTTCCAGAACGGGGCCACCGTGCTGTGGAACGGCAGCGCGCTGGTCACCGCATTTGTGAACAACACGCAAGTGACCGCGCTGGTTCCCGCCGCGCTGACCGCCTTCCCCGGCACGGCTACTGTCCAGGTAAGGAACCCCGACAATCAGACCTCCACCGGCGTCGCGATCCTCATCCGCTTCCTGCCGCCGCAGATCATCAGCATGAGTCCGCTTGCCGTGATCGCGGGCGCCTCGGAACTGGCGCTTTCGGTGAACGCGCTGAACGTGCAAAACGGCGCCATCGTGCTGTGGAATGGCCAGCCGCTCCAGACCACGGCATCGGTTTCCGCCATCTCCTCGACGCCGAGCACACTTACCGCGAACGTGCTGCCTATCAGCCTTTTCGCAATCCCCGGCAATGTCAATATCGCGGTGCGGAATCCGGACGGGCAAACCTCGCTCCCGTTCACCTTCCAGGTGATCGCTCCGCCGCCTGTCATTACTTCGCTTGACCCCGCGACGGTGTATGCAGGCTCACCCACGCTGCAACTGCGGGTCCGCGGCACGGGCTTCCGGAATCTCTCGCTCGTGCGCTGGAATGGCCAGCCCTTGCCCACCGCGTTTATCGACGCCACTCAGTTGACTGCGACAATCGATTCGGGCCTGATCCTCTCTCCAGGCAGCGCCGGCATTACGGTGTACAACACCGACGGAGCGGTCTCCAATTCGTTCGCGCTTCCCATTTCGCAATCGCTCACGCCGGAGATCACCGCGTTGACTCCCGCATCCGCGCCGGTGGGTGGGCCCGCATTCACGCTCAGCGTCGCGGGAAAGAATTTCGTCCCCGCTTCGCAGATTCTGTGGAACGGCGCGCCGCTTGCCGCCACGTTCGGTTCGGCGGCGCAACTGAGCGGCGCTGTCGCTTCCGCGCTGCTGGCGACACCCGGCGCAGTCACTGTCACGGTGCGCCAGCCCGACGGAAAGACCTCGGCCGGCGCGGTATTCGCGATTGGCGAGGCGCTCAAGATCACCAGCAACACGCCGCTGCCGGCTGCGATCAAGGATTCCACATATCAGT
>JADLBG010000778.1 GCA_020847895.1 Bryobacterales bacterium | reverse complement strand
CGGCCGGTATGTTCGAATCCGCCCCATCGAGGTGAGTCCCATGACTGTGAAAGACCTGCTCAACCCCCATCCCGTCACAATCACCCTGGAGGAGACCTTCGGCGGCGCTCTCAAGATTCTGCTCGAGCGCCACATCCGTGCTCTCCCCGTGCTCGATTCCGCCGGAATCTACCGCGGCATGTTCTATCTCTACGACCTCTGGGAACTGTTGCTTCCCAAAGCCGCCACGCTCGAGGGGGCCAACGTAACGGACCTCAGCTTCATGCCGGGTTCACTCGAGGAGTTGCGGGAAAAAACTCTCGAGGCCGGGCCGCTGCCGGTCACTCAATTTCTCAAAGACAAGGAAGCCCCGGCCATCCATCCCGAAACCTCTGTAAAAGAAGCCATCCTCATGCTCTATCACCATGACGGAGTCCTTCCGGTGGTGGAAAAGAAGACGCGCAAGTTCTTGGGAATTCTCACCCCATGGGAGATTCTCAACAGGCTGCATGACAAGGAGTGACTAAAGAATGCATTCGGAAAGCGCCGCGGCGCAGGTGATCTTCGGCTGGAGCGCCGCTTGGGTCTCCAGCCTCATCTTCGTCGCGGTTTACGTGATGGTGATCACGGAGAAACTGAACCGCGCCATTCTGGCGCTGCTGGGAGCCGGCCTCATGATCCTCGCCGGCGTCCTCACGCAGGAGGCCGCCATTCGCGGCGTGGACTTCAACACCATCGGCCTGCTGCTCGGCATGATGGTGATTGTCGGCATCACCGGCAAGTGCGGCGTGTTTCAATACGTCGCCATCTGGTCGGCCAAAAAGGTGAAGGCGCGTCCCATCGGCGTGCTCTTCATGCTCTCGATTGTGACCGCGTTCCTTTCCGCGCTGCTCGACAACGTCACCACCGTTCTATTGATTGTCCCCGTGACCCTGCTCATCACCGAAGAATTAAAGGTGAAGCCTTATCCCTACCTGCTTTCCGAAATTCTCTTTTCGAACATCGGCGGCACTGCCACCCTGATCGGCGACCCGCCGAACATCATGATCGGCTCCGCGGTAGGGCTTACGTTCAATGACTTCGTTTTCAACCTGACGCCTGTCATCCTCATCGTGATGGGAGCCACTTTGATTCCCATCTACTTCCTCTGGCGGCGCGACCTGACGGCCACGGAAGCCGCCATGAATCGCGTCATGAAGTTCAACGAGCGAGAGGCCATCACGGATCCGCGCTTGCTCAAGCAGTCTCTTGCCGTTCTTGCCGCGGTAATCACCGGCTTCATCCTCGCCCACACCCTCAACATCCAACCCGCCACCATCGCCATGTTCGGAGCCGCCGCCCTCCTGCTGCTCGATAACTTCCACCGCGATGCCGAAGAGCAGGCCAAGAGCGTTCACCATGCCTTTTCCGAAGTGGAATGGGTCACCCTCATGTTCTTCCTCGGCCTCTTCATCCTCGTCCACGGCCTCGAATCCTCCGGCGTAATCGCCAAGATGGCCAAGGAACTCCTCGCGGCCACCGGCGGCGACCGGAATGTGACCGTCATCGCCGTCCTCTGGGGCTCCGCCATCCTCTCGGCGTTCATCGACAACATCCCCTTCGTCGCCACCATGATCCCGCTCATCAAGTCGATGGCCCCGGCCTTCGGCGGCGATGAGGCCCTGCTGCCGTTGTGGTGGGCCCTTTCGCTCGGCGCCTGTCTCGGAGGCAACGGAACCCTCATCGGCGCTTCCGCCAATCTCGTCGTCGCCGGAATGGCCGAACGCGCCGGCCAGCCCATCCGCTTTCTCGCCTATCTGAAATCGAGTTTCCTCCTGATGATCCTGTCGATTCTCCTTTCGCACCTGTATTTGTGGGTGCGGTTCCTGTAGGCATGCCCTCATCTGCTCTCTCAAGCCCACGCCTCTTCCTTCAACTGATCCTGCTCCGATACGCTGCGAAAATTGAAGTAGGCTGGATGGCCCAGTTCATCAGGCGTGACTTCCCGGAAGACAGTGGAAGTAACTTTCCCTACCATGTCGCGCGGGCGATCTCGCCGGCTCGCTTCGTCAGTCGGCAACCCGCGGAAGAAGATGGCACCGGCGCCGCTCCGGTCTTCGCCAAAGCTATAACGAATGCGCACCACATCAGGAGCCAAAGCCGTTGCCGCCCTGGTCACTCCATCCTCGATGCGCTGCTGATGCACAAGTCCGCCAGGCTCTTATACCATTGATTCTCCATAATCCCGCGCTGTGACCACCGGCAAAAGCCCGAAATCTCTTACCGAATCACCGCGGATCCCGCCGATGCGGCAAGCTGCCGGCGCACGAAGGCGTTGTTCGGCAGTTTCGCATCCCAATAGCGCCACAGGTCGCCTCGAAGCCGCTCCAGAGCTTCCGCCCCGGACACGTTCCCCGCCCGGCGCTCCAGCCGGGCGAACGGAGTGTAGATCCCCGCAAGCGACAGGGCGCTGCTGAGATACCGGCGAGCATCCGGGTTATCCGCGCCGGTCTTGCCCAGCAACTCGCGATACGCCGCCACGGCTTCTTGCACGTGGCCGGCCCCCGCCAGGTGGTCCGCCAGAGCCCGAAGCGCGAAATCGGCCTCGCTCGAAAGCGCCACCTTCCCCGCGGGATAGTCCTTGTTCTCCGCGAGCAGCCGGAACGCCTCGTCAATCCTCTGCCGCGCCTCGCGGTCGCGGTGCAAAGCATCAACGGCATACGCCGAATCCGCAAGAAGAGCAGCCTCGGCCCTCCGTGTCGGGATCGTGCGATTCCGCGTCTGACGCAGGATTTTCAGCGCCTCGTCATAAGCCGCCAGGGCGGCGGCGGCGTCCGAATGCCGGAGAACATTGCCGAGCCGCCTTCCCACTTCAGCCGCAAGCTGGCACTGGGTGTTGTCGGACGGGTCTGCTCCCGCCAGGTCCTTCGCCACGGCGAACGCTCTTCGAAACGCCGCCAGGGCCTCCGCCTCGCGATGCAGATTCACCTCCGTTTCCTCGCCCAAAATCGATCCCTCGCGCCACAGTGCCAGCGCAAGGTTCGCTTGCTGCCAGCTTTGATGCGTTTCCGGAAGCTGTTCCTGGATGTGGCGCGATTCGCGAATGGCCTCCAGCGCCCGGTCCAGGTTCCCCAATTCTCTATGGGAAACCGCCATGATGCCGAGCGCGAGACTGCGCTGGCCCCCCGTGGAAGCGAGCGGACGAGCGATTTCGAGCGCCCGCGACGCGTTGTGAAGGGCTTCGTCGAACAGCCGGTTATCCACGTCGGTCACGGCGATATTGCCGTAAAGAAAACCGGCGTCTTTGATCCCGTTCTCATCGAGAGGACCACCCGCAATATAGGCATCCAGCCGTGCTGCCGCGACTCGCGCCTGCGCCAGCGCCTCGCCCGCCCGGCCCTGCAATCCCGCAATCACCATGCGGTCATGCGCGATGGAGGCCAGGGTGAACTGAGCCGCGCGGTTTGTCCGCTCCGCCCGCGACGCCGTCTCCAGGAAAGCCGCCGCGCGGCGTAGACTCTGCTCCGCCTGTTCGTACTGGCCGAGGTTCGAATTGACCGGCACTCCCTGGATTCGCGCCAGTTGGTGATAAGCCATCCCGATCTCCAAAGCGAGATCCTTGTCGCCCCGGGCTTCCGCCGCCAGCCCCTCCAGATATTGGAGCGAAGTGGAGACAATCAGTCTCCGGGCGTCCGTTGTGCCCGGCGTCATCCGGATCTGCTTGTCGATATCGAACAGCTTGTTGGCCAGTTGACGCACCTGCTCGAACCGGCGCTGCGCCGCAATCCGCTCGCTGTTTGCCACCCACAATCCCGCGGAGAGACTGCAAACCGCCATGGCGGCCGCGCCGGCGGGGAGCCAGTAGCGCCGGAAGAACTTACGCGTCCGATACCAGACGTTCCCCCTACGCGCCTCCACCGGCCGGTGTTCAAGAAAGGCCCGGATATCGCCGGCGAACGCATCCACGGAGGCATACCGCTCCATCGGCTCCGGGCGCATCGCCTTGCCGAGAATGAAGTCGAGGTCGTCCCCAATGCCCGCGCGGGTTCGCCGGTCACCGGGCGCCCTGCCAAGCAGCAGCCTGTACAGCACGGCGCCCAGCGAATAGATGTCCGTCGCCGTCCCCTGCGGTCCGCCTAACGCCTGCTCGGGGCTCGCATATTCCGGCGTCAGAATCCGCAGCGAGGCGCGTGTTTCCCCGCTTTCGTTCAGTATCTTGGCGATCCCGAAGTCGAGGAGCTTCGGACACCCCTCCGAGTCGATGAGAATATTCGACGGCTTCAGATCGCGGTGGATGATGAGGTTGCGGTGCGCATAGGAAACCGTATCGCAGATGGCCAAAAACAGATTCAATATCTCGCGCCTATCCTTCTTCCCGGCGTACACGTCGATATGCGTTCCTTCGATATACTCCATCACCAGATAAGGCTGGCCCCCGGTGTGCCCCGCGTCGAGCAGGCGGGCGATTCCGGGATGGGTCAGCGAGGCCAGAATCTGCCGTTCCTGGCGGAAGCGGCTGCGCATCTCCGGAAACCCGGCCGCGAGACTCAGAAATTTGATCGCCACCCGCTGGCTGATTTCGCCATCGTCACGGTTCGCCAAATACACCGCCCCCATACCGCCGTGTCCCAGCAACCGGACCAGGCGATACGGCCCGCATCGTCCGCCGCCGGGAAGCGCCGGCCCCTCCGCGAACAGATCGCCCACCGCGGCCGCCACTCGCTCTCCCACCGGATCTCCGCCAGTCCCGTCAAAGAACAGCAGCGACTCCACTTCTTCCCTGATTGCCTGAACCGTTCCATGCCCGGCGTAGTAAGCCTCCCGCTCCGCCGGCGCGCGGTCCGCCAGTGCGTGGAACAACCGCATCCCTTCGTCAGTCATCGGGCATCCCTCACCCCGAAGCGCCCGTGGCGAACCATGTCACTTCCGCCGGCATTCTTCAAAATAGGACAGCACCTCCCCCAGCCCGCAAACGTCGCCCAGATCCACATCGATATCCAGCAAATTTACCTCGTGCATGATCTCGCACCGCTCCCCCACCGCTTCCCGCGGCACAATCACCCGGAAGCTGTCCGTGGCGTCCCGGCAGGTGGCGTACACGCAGTGGCTGGTGCTCACCCCGGTCACCACCAGCGTGTCCACTCCCAGCGCCGCCAGGTTCTCGTGCAGATTCGTGCCCTTGAAACTCGACGCATAGCGCTTGGCGATGATCCGCTCCTCGGGCCGGCGTCCCAGCCGGGAATCCAGTTGAAACCATCGTTCATCGCCCGGCTTCAACTCCATCCGCACCTTCCGGTCATGCGGCGAGGTCGGAAATGACCAGTCATAGTCCCACGTAGTGAAAAAGATGGGAACCCCCGCCGCGCGCGCCGTCTTCAACAGCGCGCACACCGCCTCCACCACGGAATCCACATTGCTCCCCTGGGAACGGTTCGCCGGATCGGTCCACCACAGCGCGAGATCAATCACGATTAGCGCCGGCCGGCTGCCGAAACCTACGCGGCCGGCCCAGCCGCGATCCACATATTGCTCCCTCAGGGCGGCCAGGTGCGCTCGAACTCCGGCGCGCAATTCATCCGGCAGCCGCAGGTCTTCGGATCCAAACGGCAGCCGTGGGGAAGTTGTATCAGGCACAATACCAGCAGCTTACTCCTTTGGAAAGCCGCAAGGGAGCCGGTCACGTCCAATAGTTCCGGTCCAGGCTCCGGTACTGCACCGCCTCCGCCAGGTGCTTCGCCGAGACCCGCTCCGCGCCATCGAGATCCGCAATCGTCCGCGCCACCTTGAGGATCCGGTCATGCGCCCGCGCCGACAGCCCCATCCGCCGCACCGCCATTTCGAGCGTCCGCTCCCCACCCTCGTCGAGCGCGCAGTAGGCGCGCAGTTGCGATGGAGGAATCTCCGCGTTGTAGAAGCCACGGCGGTGCTGCCGATCCCGGGCCGCCAGCACCCGCTCGCGCATCTGCGCGGACGTTACCCCGTCGTCCCGCCCGCGCAGTTCCTTGTAGGGCACCGCCGGGACCTCGATGTGCAGATCTATCCGGTCGAGCAGCGGTCCGCTGATCTTGCCCAGATAGCGCGCGATGATGGCTCCCGTACACCGGCACTCGCGCGTCGAATCCCCATAGAATCCACACGGACACGGATTCATCGCCGCCACCAGCATGAAGCTCGCGGGAAACGACAACGTCATGCTCGACCGCGCCAAAGTCACCGCGCGGTCCTCCAGCGGCTGCCGCAACAACTCGAGCACGTTCCTCGGAAACTCCGGCATCTCGTCCAGAAACAGCACCCCATGGTGCGCCAGGCTCGCCTCGCCCGGACGCAGCGCCCCGCTGCCGCCGCCGATCAGCCCCGCGTCCGAAATGGTGTGGTGCGGCGCCCGGAACGGACGTTCGCGCAGCAGCGCCACGCCCTTGGGCAGCAATCCCGCCACGCTGTGCACCTTCGTGGTTTCGATTGCCTCCTCGAACGTCAGCGGCGGAAGGATGCCCGCCATCCGCTTGGCCAGCATCGTCTTGCCCGAACCCGGCGGTCCCACCATCAGCACATTGTGTCCCCCGGCCGCCGCCACCTCCAGCGCCCGCTTCGACGTCGTTTGCCCGCGCACGTCACGAAAATCGAGCCCCGCGATGCCGGATTCCTCCACCGCTCCGGAAGCAGGAGCCTGCGGCTGGAACTTCTCCGGTTCGCGCAGCAGCGCCACCACCTCGGCGATATGTCTCGCTCCGAAAACCTGCACCCCTTCCACGACGGCTGATTCCGCCGCATTCTCCATCGGCACCACGATTCCCGGCACCCCCTCCCGCCGCGCGCAGACCGCAATCGAAAGCGCCCCGCGCACCGGCCGCAAACTCCCGTCCAGCGAGAGTTCCCCCACCAGCAGAAACCGCTCGCTGCGCGCCACTGTCCCCATGGCTCCGAGTATCCCCATCGCCATCGGAAGATCGAATCCCGCGCCTTCCTTCCGCACGTTCGCCGGCGCCAGGTTGATCGTGATCGCCTTCGCCGGATACCCCAACCCCGAGTTCACCAGCGCCGACTTGATCCGCTCCCGGCT
>JADLBG010000777.1 GCA_020847895.1 Bryobacterales bacterium | reverse complement strand
TTCCCGCGCCCGAGTTGCCCGCCATGGGGGCGGCGACGGCATTCAACCCCGGCACGAACTTGGAGATGAGCAGCGATTTGAGCCCATAGCGCAGAAACGCGTTCTCTGTCTGCCGCACGCAGGAATCCGGTTCGATCGAAAGCCGGCACAGTATCCGCAGAACTCGCGGCCCGCGGCTTCTGCCAATGGAGAACCAGACGCTGTCCACCAACAGAGACGCGGCCATGCAGCAAGCGACGGCGGCAACCGGGTGGAGCAGAGAGGAACGGATCAGCGCGCCGGCCGCGAGCAGCACTGGGACGGAAGGAATGGGAAGCGCCCCCTGCTCGGCAAGCACCCATAAGAACAGGACCAGATAGCCATGACTTGCGACGAATCCCAGAACCTCGCGCATCATATCCAGCATGGCACTTTATGGGGCACTTTCGCCTTCCCGGGTTGGCGCGCCAGACCAAGTACAATCACGAGAGGATTTCTCATGAGCGCTGCTTCCGCAAATTCTCCTTTTTCCATGGATCTCACCTGCATCAATACGATCCGCACGCTGTCAATGGATGCCGTGCAGGCTGCCAACTCGGGACACCCTGGAACCCCCATGGCGATGGCCCCCGTAGCCTACTGTCTGTGGCAGCAATTCCTTCGCTTTGACCCGCAGGATCCGGTGTGGCCGAAACGGGATCGCTTCGTTCTCTCCGCCGGGCATGCGTCGATGCTGCTCTATTCGCTCCTGCACCTGACGGAAGTGCGCGCCGTCAGCAAGGGCTATGAGGCTTTGGGGGAACCATCGGTTCCGTTGCATGCCATCAAGACGTTCCGGCAATTGGACAGCCGCTGCCCCGGACATCCGGAATACCGCTGGACCTCCGGGGTGGAGACTACCACGGGGCCGCTTGGGCAGGGCGTGGCAACGAGTGTGGGAATGGCGATGGCCACACAGTGGCTCGCGTCGCGCTATAACCAGCCGGGGTTCGAGAACCTCATCGACTTCAATGTCTACGCGCTGGCCGGCGATGGCTGCATGATGGAGGGCATCTCCGGCGAG
This sequence comes from Bryobacterales bacterium, assembly GCA_020847895.1. Classification (GTDB taxonomy): domain Bacteria; phylum Acidobacteriota; class Terriglobia; order Bryobacterales; family Bryobacteraceae; genus CADEFT01. The sequence continues at coordinate 14,978 of JADLBG010000777.1, read as the reverse complement.
GCCGCCTCGCTGGCCGGGCACCTGCGCCTTTCCAACCTCTGCTGGATTTACGACAACAACCACATCACCATTGAAGGAAGCACGTCTCTGGCTTATAGCGACGACGTGGCCACGCGCTTCATCGGCTATGGCTGGAACGTCACCCGAGTCGGCGACGCCAACGATCTCGAGATGCTTACTCGAGCCTTCAAGACATTCCACGCGACCACGGACCGGCCCACGCTCATCATTGTGGACAGCCACATCGCCTACGGCGCACCGACCAAGCAAGGCACCAGCACAGCGCACGGGGAGCCTCTCGGCGAAGAAGAGATCCGCCTCACGAAACGCAACTACGGCTGGCCGGAAGACAAGAAATTCTACATCCCTGACGGCGTCTACCAGCATTTCCGTGACGGCATCGGTAAGCGCGGCAAACAACTCCGCGATGCCTGGTTCGCGCGGATTGAGGACTATCGCAAGCAATATCCCAATCTCGCCGACGAACTTTATCGCATGCAGCACCGCCAACTGCCCGATGGCTGGGACCGCGGACTGCCGGAATTCCCCGCCGATGCCAAGGGACTGGCCACGCGCGATTCCTCGGGCAAGGTGCTGAATACCGCCGCAAAAAACATCCCATGGCTGATCGGCGGATCGGCGGACCTGTCGCCCTCCACCAAGACGCGGCTTACGTTCGAAGGGGCGGGCGATTTCTCGGCCGCGGATTACAGCGGCCGCAACCTCCATTTCGGCGTCCGGGAGCACGCCATGGCCGCCATCCTGAACGGGCTCAGCCTGGTGAAAGTTCGCCCGTTCGGTTCAGGCTTTCTTATCTTCATCGACTACATGCGCGGCGCCCTCCGCCTAAGCGCGCTAATGGAACTGCCGGTTATCTATGTGTTCACGCACGATTCCATCGGCGTGGGAGAGGACGGCCCCACCCATCAACCCGTGGAACAGCTTGCCGGGATGCGAGCCACTCCGGGACTGATCGTGCTCCGCCCGGCGGACGCCAATGAAGTGCGCGAAGCCTGGAAAGTGGTGCTGCAACTGCATCACGAGCCGGCGGCGATTGTACTGACCCGCCAGGCGGTCCCCACCATTGACCGCACGAAATACACATCGGCCGACGGCCTTGCGCGCGGGGCGTATGTGCTGGCCGATGATCCCGGCGGTGATCCGGAGGTGATTCTCATCGGTACCGGCAGCGAAGTGTCGCTGTGTCTGGGGGCTTTCGAGCAACTCACCGCCGAAGGCATACGCGCGCGTGTAGTCAGCATGCCGTCCTGGGAGTTGTTTGACCAGCAGGATGAGGCGTACCGCGCCTCGGTTCTTCCTCACCGTGTCAAGGCTCGTGTTTCCGTGGAGCAGGCTTCCGATTCCGGTTGGAGCAAATACACGGGCGACCAGGGACATCGCATCTGCATCGAAACGTTTGGTGCCAGCGCTCCGCTCAAGCAGTTGCTGAAAAAATTCGGATTTACCGCTGAGAACGTCGTGGCTGCGGCCAGGAGCCAGATTGCCAGGGCACAACAGGCGAGGCTATAGCGATGGAGGGCATAGAATTGAAGTAAGGAGGCAAACAAGCATGACACTGCTGGAATCTTTGAAACAATACACGGTGGTGGTAGCGGACACGGGAGACATTGAAGCCATCGCCCGCCACCGTCCGCGGGACGCCACCACCAATCCGTCGCTTCTCTATAGCGCCGCGCAGAAGCCCGCATACCGTCACCTGGTAGACAGGGCCGTGGACATTGCCCAGGAATCCGGGCGCGGCCAAAAAGAGATGGCCGAAGAGTTCACCGACCATCTGTTTGTCTCCTTCGGATGCGAAATCCTGAAAGTGATTCCGGGCCGCGTTTCCACGGAAGTGGACGCCAGTCTGAGCTTCGATACCGAAACCACCATCGCCAAGGCCAGGAAGCTGATTTCGCTCTATGAGAAGGCGGGCGTGAGCCGTGAACGCATCCTCATCAAAGTGGCCAGCACATGGGAGGGAATTCGCGCCGCAAACCGGTTGGAGCAGGAAGGGATCCACTGCAATCTCACCTTGCTGTTCAGTTTTGCCCAAGCCGTAGCCTGTGCCGAGGCGGGCGTCACTCTGATTTCACCCTTCGTTGGCCGCATTTATGACTGGTACAAGAAGGAGCGCAGCGGTGAAATTCCGGCCGATCAGGACCCCGGCGTAGCCTCCGTCACACGGATTTACAACTACTACAAGTCCTACGGCTACAAGACACAGGTAATGGGGGCCAGTTTCCGCAACGTGCATCAGATCACGCACCTCGCCGGCGCGGATCTGCTCACCATCAGCCCGGACCTGCTGGAGAAACTGGATCACGAGGAAGGCGTCTTGGAGCGCAAACTCGATCCCGCGCACGCGGACCCCGGCAAAGACGCCAAGCTTCACCTGGATGAAAAGACCTTCCGTTGGATGCACAATGAAGATGCCATGGGGACGGAGAAACTGGCGGAAGGCATCCGCAAGTTCAACGCTGACGCCCGCAAACTGGAATCTTACGCACTCTCGCAGGTCGCCGAGAAGGTCGGCTGAGTTCGAAGCTCATGCCCGGAGAACTGTGGCTCATCCGGCACGGCGAGACAGAGTGGAGCCGCTCCGGAGCGCACACCGGAAGGACCGACCTGCCCCTCACCGAAACGGGAAGAGAGGACGCCAGGGCCATCGGTGCGGCTTTGGATGGCCGGCGTTTCTCCCTGGTGCTGACCAGTCCGTTCCAGCGAACCCGTGAAACTTGTCAGCTTGCGGGATATGGCGCGGCGGCGATGGCGGAGCCGAATCTCCGCGAATGGGACTACGGCGACTACGAAGGCAGGACGACGGCGGAGATTCGCCGGCACGCACCGGGCTGGAGTGTGTGGCATTGCGGAGTGCCGAACGGCGAGAAGATCGAGGATGTTGCCGCCCGCGCGGAGGCGGTGATCGCGCGCGCCGTCGAGGCTCCCGGCGATGTGGCTCTTTTCGGGCACGGACACGCCCTCCGAATCCTGACGGCGCGCTGGCTCGGACTGGAGCCGGCGGCGGGCCGTTTATTCTTACTGGGAACCGCTACGGTGAGCACGCTGGGATACGAGCGGGAAACCCGGGTAATCACACGTTGGAATCTGCCGTGCGGTCCGGCACGGCCATGATAGCGGCATGCAGAGGAAGAAGGGAATGAGATCCGTGAAGACATCAGGAGCCAAAGTCACAGCCTGGAAGGCTCTCGCAGCCCACTATGAGGAGATTCGTCATCTCCATCTGCGGGATCTGTTCGCCCGCGATCCGCGCAGAGGCGAACGGATGACCGCCGAGGCGGTGGGAGTCTACCTCGACTACTCGAAGAATCGCATCACGGAGGAGACTCTCGGGCTGCTGGTGCAACTGGCCGAAGAGTGCAACCTGCGTGAACGCATCGAGGCGATGTTCAGCGGCGAGAAGATCAACCTCACGGAGAACCGCGCCGTACTGCACGTCGCCTTACGGGCGCCGGAGGAGGCATCCATCGTCGTGGATGGGGAAAACGTCGTGCCCCAAGTACATGCTGTACTCGACAGGATGGCCGCGTTCACTGACCGGGTCCGCCGGGGCGAGTGGACGGGACACACCGGCAAGTGCATTCGGAATGTAGTCAACATCGGCATTGGAGGTTCGGACCTTGGCCCGGTCATGGCGTACGAGGCGCTGCGGCACTACAGCAGCCGGGAGATGACCTTCCGCTTTGTATCGAATATCGACGGCACGGATTTCGCCGAAGCCGTGCATGACCTGGATGCGTCGGAAACACTCTTCATCGTCTCTTCGAAGACATTCACCACGCTCGAAACGATGACCAACGCCCGCACGGCCCGCGAGTGGGTGCTGGCCCGCTGTGCCGGCGACGGAGCGGCTGTGGCGAAGCACTTCGTGGCCGTTTCCACAAATGCCAGGGAAGTGGTGCGATTCGGCATCGATACGGCCAACATGTTCGAGTTCTGGGATTGGGTGGGCGGCCGCTACTCCATGCCTTCCGCCATTGGCCTCTCCACCATGGCTGCCATCGGAGCCGAAAACTTCCGCGCCATGCTGGACGGATTCCACCAGATGGACGAGCATTTCCGCGCCGCGCCGTTTGAGCGGAACCTGCCCTTTCTCATGGGCGCACTCGCCGTGTGGTACAACGACTTCCTTGGTGCGCAGACGGTTGCCGTGCTGCCCTACGACCAATACCTCAAGCGCTTCCCCGCCTACCTTCAGCAGTTGACCATGGAAAGCAACGGCAAGCACGTTACGCTGGACGGCTCGCCCGTGGAATGCGACACCAGCGCCATTTATTGGGGAGAGCCGGGAACCAACGGGCAGCACTCCTTCTACCAGCTCATTCATCAGGGCACGCGGCTCATCCCGTGCGACTTCATCGCCTTCGCGCAGTCCCTGAACCCGCTCGGGCGGCACCACGATATGCTGATGGCGAACGTGTTCGCCCAAACAGAGGCGCTGGCCTTCGGCAAGACAGCCGATCAGGTGAAGGCCGAGGGCACTCCGGATTGGCTGGTTCCGCACCGCGTCTTTGAAGGCAACCGGCCGTCGAACACAATCCTCGCCGAGCGGCTGACACCGGGAATGCTGGGCAAACTGGTCGCGCTCTACGAGCACAGTGTCTTCACGCAGGGCGTGATCTGGAACGTGGATTCCTTCGATCAGTGGGGAGTGGAACTCGGCAAGCTGCTGGCGCAGCGGATTATTCCGGAACTCGAAAGCCGCGAAGAGCCGGCGCTGGGGCATGACTCTTCCACCAACAACATGATCCGCCGCTACCGGAGGCTGAAATAAGTCAATTAATCGGTCTGCCGCCCAAAGCTGTCGTAGATTGGTGCCCGGGGCGGGACTTGAACCCGCACTCCCGTTGCCGGAAAAAGGATTTTAAGTCCTTTGCGTCTGCCGATTTCGCCACCCGGGCACGATTTGAAAGCACTTATTGAACCGACTCAATTTGAGCTCCTCCGGCAGTGGGTTGTGGGGAGTCTCTGCAAATTGAGGTTCGCTATGCGCTCGACGGCGGACTCCAGAGCTTCGGGTGTCAGGTGTACATACCGCTGTGAAACCGTGACGCTGGAGTGCCCCATGAGTTTCATGATAGTAAACGCGTCGGCTCCCGTCACGCCCACTTGTTGTATATTGAACCTCGAGCGTCATGGGGATCTGAATCCAGCCCTCCAACAAAGGCGCACAGCGCTTGTTCTGTAAATGACATGATGAAGATTCCCGTTATCTACCTGCGAAATGGGATCGCTCCAACGCGATCTCGCCGTTTACATAAGCCGTGATCTCCGTACCTTTCGGGATGACGGTGTCTTTGCCGTGCATGAACAGGAAGAAAGGTGCTGCGACGGGCAGGACTATGGCTGTCGCAACAATTCCGCCAGTCATCGCGCCAGTATGCCCTCCTCCCTTTGTCTCCTTGACTGCGCGAAGCGCTGCTCGGCCGCCGTCCACAAGGCGCACGTAATCGATGGTGACGCCCAGTTTGCCTCCCCGGGCCATTCGTTTCTTAGGTTGAGCTTCCGTTACGGTTGCAATTGTGGTCCCGCCGCGAGCGACCACTAGAACATCGTCGATTCTCACATCCTCAAGCACCTCGAAATCGACAGACTCCCCCACTTGCGCGTCCGCTGAAGAAAGGTTGCGGCTGAGTCGAAGGCGTATCGGTGTTCCGTCATGCAGCACGAACTGACCGCCGTTGGACTTCGGCGCCGATGTTGCTTTGGCCTCTTCTGCCGGCATTCGCGAAGCTCCATTAACCTTGTCGAGTACAGCGGAAATGATCCGGTCCGAAATTCCGGCACTCTTCAGCGCTATCAGGTCGTCGGGAGCTATTGAAAAGGTGCCCGGCTGTGATTGAACAAGACTAAGTATCACGTCCTCGCTCAAGCTGGCCTTCACCATCTTGATGAGGCTCTCGTTGGTCAAGCCCTGTGATCCCTTCGCCTCTGGTTGCGGAGCAGATTGCTGCAACGAAGCCTCCGTCTTGTCCTGGGTTTTTGGCGCGGCCGATGTCGCTGCCGCTCGGCCACTACCTGCCTTCCTTCCATCCCGCGCAGAATTCTCGACGGCGCAAATTTCAGTTGCCGCCTGCGACTGGATCCCGGCGTCGCGCATGGCTTTCCGGCATTCCTCACCTCCAACGCTCATCCAAATCGCAACAATGGTATCGGAACGATCCTGCAATCCATGCCACTGAATGAGTGCTCGCAGTGTTGGCCACGCGGGGTTATTCTGAACATCCACGTTAGCCGACTGGCCCAGCAGGTACCCGCAAAGCGTTAATGCAATAACCTTCCGCAGGGGAAGCAGATCCATACCTCACCTCATAGACAAAATCAGACTTTGAGCGGAGCATTCTCTACGTTATCACCGTTCGCAGCCCCCGGCCTTGTCCTTAACGAGATGAGCCCGAAGCCGAGGCGCGCAGGGGGGATGCAACACATCTACCCGATCGGCAGGTCCGAATTGGAACATTAGCGCACGCCCCGTGGGCTGGCTCGCTAACTCACCACGCCCGATTCGTGGCGAGGTGGGGGTGCCCCACGCGAGGCGGTGTAAGGAGCCATGTGTGCGTGGAGCTGAAACGGAACATCGAACTACCACCCGGCCAGTGAAGTGTTAGTAGTACCGTGTGGAACATTTCCATCATCAACTATGTCCATAAAGCTGAAAGCCGCGGTCAAACCAGATCACATGGAAAGTCCCATCGCCAGCTCGAAAACCGACCATGGGTGCTTTCCCATGGAACCGGAACGCGATGATGTTAACGTCGGCCGTAATTACTTCCGGAATTCGGGCACGAATCGACTCGCGTTCGATTTTCTCGTAGCCCAAGCCGTGGCGAGGAGCCTGCCGCAATTGTGCCCACGTGAGTTGGCTCATGCGCTTCATTGTGTCAGCAAACGCAGCCTTCTCTTCTTTATTGCAGGCAGTGATGCAGTAATCCGGACTCAGATAGCGCAAAGAGAACTTGGGCGGAGCATTGTCGGGATCTTCTTCCCCCTTGGGAGCCACAATGAGATTGCCAGGCTCGTCTTTACGGCGCTGGATCTTACCCTTTGCCATGGACGAGCTGGGTCGAGAAATACTCTTTCATCTTCTGCTCGTTGATCATCGATGACGGCGCCTTCGCGTAGGCATCCTTCCATGGCGGCTCAGAGTGAGTGATGTTCCGCAGCTTTGCTGCGGAGTATTGACCGTAAACCGACCATACATCGTCTAGCAACTCGCGAACTGGGGGCGGATACTTCGAAGTATCGATTCCGTCCTCGGGTCTGGGAACCGGCTCCGCTCCGTGTTGCTTAAGCTGATGGTAGAGCCACGGGACTACTGGGCCGTGCTCCCATGCCTCGATGGGCTGCTGGAACAGTTTCTTACCATGAATGGCGAGGTGGAAACCTTGGGCGTAATAGACAAGCTTCTGCAACTTGAGGTTGGAGAGGGAATCGCCCGCCTCATCGTCCACGAGACCCAGAAAATAGTCAGCAATGTCACGGGCACTCAGCAATCGGTCTCCTCCTTCGAGGCCTGTCGCGTTTCATTTAAAGTGTGCCATCGTAAGTTCCCAGGGTCAAGTCAGAGTCAGCACGCGGCGCCCCAATCGGAATTCGCCAAATCGCCAGCGCGAATTGGGTCGGACCGGGCATACGTCTATTCTAGATCTCGAATGCTCTCCTCCGCGCCGCCCACCTCCATCCGCCACAAGAACACTGCCGACACCAGCAGAATCACCGCCGCAACCTCGAGCGCCCCCCCAATTCCGATCCGTGACTTCATGGCCCCCGCCGCCAGCGCCGTGACACCGCTGGTCACCGTGCCGGCCATGTTGAGAATGCCGTAGCCCGTGGCGCGCAACTCGGGCTTCGCCAGTTGGCACAGCACAGGCATCGCGTTGCTGTCGAACATTCCCCGGCCCACTCCGAACACCACGAGCCCCGCCACCAGGAACGGCACCAGGCTCGTCGAACCCGTCAGGAACAGGAACGGAGCAGCGGCCAACATCCCGAGCGCCTGGGTTCGCACCCGGCCGCGGGTGCTCGTATGCGCCCACCGGTCCGCCAGCCAGCCGCCCAGCAGGATCCCGCCGAAACTCGCCGCCTGCACCCAGAACGTGGCGGCGAACCCCGCCTCGGCCAGCGTCATCCCGAATCGCTCATAGAGGTAGAGCGGCAGCCAGGTGTAGACAATCGCATTTCCCACCGATGCCGCTGCGAACACGCCCAGCAGCACCGGAAACCCGCGCAGCGCCCACACCTGCCGCGTCGCTCCCCAGAACGGAGTTTTTTGTCTTTTATCATCCGTTCCAGCGGGCTCCTTCAGCGCGAAAAACAGCATCGCGCTGTACGCCACGCCCACCACGCCAAGCAGCGTGAAGACGAACCGCCACCCGTAGTGCTCCCCCATCCATCCGCCGCCCACGCCGCCGATCACGATGCCCGCGTAGATGCCGCTGAAATTGAGCCCTGTCGCTTTCGATCGCGTGCTCCCCGAATGATAGGCCGCAATCAGCGCCAAAGCCGCCGGCAGGTAGCAGGCCTCGCTGATCCCCATCAACGCCCGCGCCGCCAGCAGTTCCTCTCGCGTCCGCGCATGTCCCGTAAGCCACGTCACCGCGGACCACACGCAGAGGCTGAACACGATGACGCGCTTCCATCCGAACCGGTCCGCCAGAAAGCCCGCAACGGGACTGCACACCGCGTACACCCAGAAAAACAGCGTCCCCAGTAGACCCACTTCCACATCCGTGAGCGGCACATCGCGCCGGATCAATGGAATTACGGAAAAGATCACCTGCCGGTCGAGATAGTTCAACATCCCGGCCACCCACAGCAGGCCTACCGTCACCCAGGCTCGCGTACGAAAGGACAAGCGTGTGTTCCTGTCCTACCGCGGAAGGGAAATCGCCTTGCCTTCTTTGACAGAGCGCTTCGCGGCGTCGATAATCTCCACCACATCCACATTGATGTCCATCGCCACCAATCCCTCCGGCGGGCGGTGCGTCCGGATGCAGTGCACCATGTAGGCAACGGGCTCGGAGCGCTCCGCCGGCAGCGGCGCGATGGCCGCTTCTTCCGGCGGCCCCTTCCCCTTGCGCACCTCCACCTTGCCGTTCACCATACTCACGCTGCCTTCGCGCCCGAACACCTCCAGATCCTGGAAGCCGCGCGGCAGGTCCCAGCTTCCCTCGAAAATCCCCACACCGTTCTTGTAGCGCAGGATCATTGCCGATGTGTCCTCCACCTTCGGGAACTCGGCGGGCCGCAGTTGATTCGTCGTCGCGTACACGCTCAGCGGCTTGCCCAGATACCATAGGCTCCACAGCGCGTTATAACAGCCGAAGTCCATGAGCGCCCCGGCGCCGTTCTTCTCGGGATCGGTCAGCCAGTCGAAAAACGTCTTCCCCAAACCGCCCTGGCCGCCGCCCGGACCGCCATGCCCAACAATTCCGCGCACCCGCCACACCTGCCCGAGCGCGCCCGAATCCGCAACCTGCTTTGCCGCGTAGTTGGCGCCCCACCAAGCCATCTGATAGTTCGTCATCACGTAGATGCCGTGTTGCAGGGAAAGCCGGCGAATCTGCATCGCGTCGGCCAGACTCGCCGCCAGCGGCTTTTCGAAAATCACATGAATCTTTCTCGGGGCGCACGCCCGCACCACTTCCAGATGCCGGTTGTTTTCCACGAATGCCCACACCATCGCCGGCTTGCGCTCGTCCAACATCTTTGTGAAGTCCGTATAGAACAGCGAATCGGGCGCGCCCCGGCGCTTGGCCTCCGCAATCACGTCGGGAATGGTTTCCGCAATACCCACCAGGCGCGCCGGTTTGCCCGCCAGCATCGTGCCGAAATGCCCCCAAACATGCGAATGCCGCAAGCCCACAATGGCGATGGTCGGTTCTTGCGCGGCGGCAGTCATGGCAAGTAGAAAGATGAGGAATGATATCCGTTTCATTACGTGGAACCCCATTCACAAAGAGTACCCCAGTCCTACCCCCCTTTGACTTCGCCGGCGCGCTTTGATATCCCTCATCCGCGAGATATTCAACACGGAGGTCTGCAAACTATGGCGACCACAACCGGCAAGCATCTGATTGACCGCCGCCGTCTGCTCGAACTCATGGGCTCCGCCGGAGCCACCAGCGTTGTTCTCTCCAGTTGCAGCCGCGCCGACGCGGGCTCAGCCGGACTCACCGGAGGACGCTGGGAGAAAACTATCCCGCTCGCCACCTCCGGTCCCGGCGGCAATCGCGACTGGCAGCCCGGCGACGCCATCCGGTTCCTGCCGCCGGAAAAGATCCCCCTGTCCGGCAAGCCGGCAAGCGCTCTTGCCGCGCTGCCCAAGGAAAAGCTCCTCTGGATCTATGACCGCATGAACCTGAGCCGCAGGTGGGAAACCGCCATGAAGGACCTCTTCGTCAGCGGCAAGGACGGCCTTTACGGCGCCTTCCATACCTACATCGGCGAAGAGGCAATGGCCTGCGGCGTGATGGCTGCGCTCAACAGCGACGACTATATCGCCAGCACCCATCGTGGGCACGGCCACCTCATCGCCAAAGGCGGCGACCTCAACAAAATGACCGCCGAGATCTTCTTCAAAGAAACAGGCTACAACAAGGGCTACGGCGGCTCCATGCACATCACTGACATGTCGAAAGGCATCATGGGCATGAACGGAATTGTCGGCGCCAGCTACTATCTCGCCGCCGGCGCCGCCATTCGCGCGCAGGTGCGCGGCACGAAACAGGTGGCGGTGGCGTTCTTCGGCGACGGGGCCGCGAATTCACCCTATTACTTCAGCGCCATTCGCAGTTGCACGAACTACAAAATCCCGGTCATTTTCGTCAACGAGAACAACTTCCAGTACATGGGCATCCCCATGGCCGCGGTCGTCCCCACCAAATACATCTCGGAATACACCAAGGGGCTCGATATCCCTCACCATCTCGTGGACGGCAACGACGTATCCGCCGTGCATGCCGCCACCCGGGAAGCCGGGGAATGGGCTCGCGCCGGGAAAGGCCCTTCCATGATTGAAGGCATCACCTACCGCTGGTACGATCACTCCGGATTCGCCGGAGCCCGGCTGGGATCCGACGGCGCGCGTGGATTGCCCTACCGTTCGGATGAAGAAGTCCGGCAATGGATGAGCCGCGATCCCATCCAGCGGTACAAGTCCTGGCTCCTCGAAAAGCGCCTCGCCGCCGAAGGCGAACTGAGCAAGATCGAGGCGGACGCCCGCGGCGCCGTCGAGGCCGCCATTGAGTTTGCCCGCCAGAGCAAAGATCCGGAGCCCTCAGCCGGCGTCCACAATACCCACGCGAGCGGACCCGTCGCCGCCACGCAGTTCTACAACCGCACCGAGCCGCATGTGAGTTGAAGGGAGATCCAAAATGGCGAGGAAACCATACGCATACGCGCAATTGGAAGGCGTCGCGCAGGAGATGCGCCGCAACAGGGAAATGGTCTTCTTCTATGAATACGAAAAGCCCGTGGCCACCTCTCCCTCGGGTGACGTGCTCGACCTGGTGAAGGAGTTCGGCGAACCGCGCACCTCAGGCCGCGGCTGGGCCATCGACGAATCGTGGCTGGTGGGCGCCGCGGTGGGCGTCGCAGCCGCCGGCTCTCCTGCGCTGGTGCGCCTCCCCTCCATGACCACCATCTACGCCATCGAGTACATCTACAACCAGGCAGGCAAGCTGCGTTCCATGACGGGCGGTCAGGCCAGCATGCCGTTCGTCCTGTGGCAGGGCGGCGGCGGACGCACCAAAGGATCGGCGGGCCAGCACACCGAAGTCGGCCAGGAGTCGCTGTACGCGAATCTGCCCGGAGTCAAAGTGGTGGTTCCGAGCAACGCCTACGACGCCAAGGGACTCCTCATCGCCGCCATCCGCGATCCCGATCCCGTGGTCTATTTCGACTATCCGGAGGTGAAATCCGGCGAGCAGCCCGACGTCCCCGATGACGCCTACGAGGTGCCGATCGGCAAAGGCGTCGTGCGGCAGCAGGGCAAGGACCTCACCCTCGTAGCGTGGGCGCCGGCAACCGTCGACGTCAAACGCGCGCTTCCCGAAATCGCCCAAATGGGCATCAGCGTCGAGTTCATCGATCCGCGAACCCTCAAGCCTCTCGATGTTGATCTGCTGGCGACCTCGGTCCGGAAAACGCGCCGGCTGCTGGTGGTGGAACACAGCCACTACACCAACGGCTATGGCTCCCACGTCATTGCCGAAGTGGTGCAGGCCGTGCCGAACGTGAGGGCGCGCAAAATCGCCTTTCCCGATGTGCCCGGGCCCGGCGCTGCCGGCATGATGAGCTGGCTGCGCCCTGATGCGCCGAAGATCATCGATGCTGCCCGGCAGATCATGCGAGGATAACCCGTTGCCCCCACAGCCCGACAACAATCAACAGGCGGTCCCCGCCGGTCCGCCCTGCCCGCGTTGCGAACGGCCGATGCAGGCGGCATCCGTGAAGACCGCCATCTGGCGCCGGAAGCGGCTGTTCGTTGTCGAGGACATTCCCGCGCAGGTCTGCGCCCACTGCATGGAGCAGTTTTATGACGAAGCCGCCGCGGAGACCTTACGGCGCCTCACCGAAGAGGGCTTCGCTTCCGTCGAACCGCTGCGCAAGATGCAAGTGCCGGTATACTCCCTCGCCCCCTTGATTCCTCCCCAGCGGGAGACCCCAGAGGAGGAACTCCATGAGCACTACTAGTCTTCCCGTAATCCTGGCGCTTCTTGCCGCCTGCGGATGCGGCCACGCCCCGACTCCGGTTGAAAAGCCCGCCCCGAGGCAGGCCGCTGCCGCGCCTTTCCATATCGGTTCCATCTTCCCTCGGGGCGCGGGGCGGGAACTCGTTCTCAGCACCTGCGGAAGCTGCCACCCCATCACCTGCACTGTTCGCGGCCAGCGCAACGCGGACCGTTGGGATAACATCCGCAAGGACCATGAGGACAAGCTCGCCGGGCAATCCGAAGCGGAAGTGGCCGCGATGTTTGCTTACCTCAAACTGAACTTCAACGATACGAAACCCGAACCCGCTGTTCCCGCGGAACTCGCCGGGCAAGGATGCACTCCGTTCTGATGAGCAAGCTCTCCATCGCCGCCCTCGCCGCCGCTCTTTCTATTGGCTGCTCAGCGCCGAGCAAGCCTGCCGCGGCGCCGGCCAATGCCTCGCGGGCGCCGCGACAAAAGCCTTCGGCCAAGGTCAATCTCGACGAGATCTTCCCTCCGGGTCGTGGCCGGGACCTCGTGCTCAACAACTGCACAAGCTGCCACACCTTCGTCCCCATCGTCATCCTCCAGATGACGAAAGAGGCATGGGAGCGCAACAGCCGCGACCACCGCGGCCGCGTCGCCTCCCTCGGCAACACGGACTTCCAGGTTCTCTACCAATACCTCGAAACAAACTTCGGCCCGCACAAACCGGTTCCCGCTCTCCCCCAGGAGTTGCTGGATACCTGGACATCGTATTAGCGGGCAATCCTCACTCAGGCCGCCGTTTGAGCGTGGGCCGCTCATCGGGATCGACGCCGGATTTATCCGATTCATCGCCGATCTTGCCGTCCGGCCGCCGCCGTAGAGTGGGACGGTTGGCATCCTTCTGATCGCCAAGGCTTCGACGGTTAACCAGCCGGGCGAGCCTGCTCTTGACGTTATCAAAGTCCGAGGTGGTGACGATGTACTCCGCCTGTGGTTTCACCAACTCCTGAATATGCTTCTGCGCGTCGCGGATGCGGCTGGCGGTGGGCGGGTGGGTGGAGAACACGCTGGCCATCGTGCCGGGCTTTCTCTTCTCCAGGCTTTGCAGTTTCTCGAAGAAATCGACGAACGCGGTGGGATCGTAGCCCGTCTTGTACATGTACTCGAGTCCGAGCAGGTCGGCCTCTTCCTCAAAGCCACGGGAGAACTTCAGAAAGGTCATGGGCACGAGGAGGCCTGCCGCCTGCTGGACGGCGTAGCCAGCCCAACCGCCCATGAAGATCAGGGGGATGCTGGCGATGTTCATCATCTGGCCGCGCGATGCCTGACGCGTGCCGTGGCGGGCGGCGACGTGTGCGATTTCGTGAGCCATCACCCCGGCGAGTTCCGCCTCCGAGGAGGCCCGCAGGATCAACCCGGTGTTCACAAAGAAAAAGCCGCCGGGTAACGCAAAGGCGTTCACCTCATCGGAATCCACCACTTTGATCGTGAAGGGGACCTTGGCGTCCGAGTTGCGCACAAGGTTTTGTCCGACGCGGTTGACGTATTCGGAAATGACCGGGTCGTCGATAATTTTGGCGTCCCTCTCCACCTCCTGAGCCATCTGTTTGCCGAGAGCGATTTCCTTCTCGATAGAGTAGAAGTTCAGCCCCTTGCCGACATCTCGATTTCCGATTTGGTCCGGATCGAGTTTCTTGTTGCTGCTTGCCCCGGCCGGCGCCGCGATCAGCGCCAGAGCCAAGACAAGAGCACTTGCCAAGGCCACTCGTCTTCTGGCGTGCATTACATGTTATTAGACGCGCGATTCCGTATGAAGGGAGATCCCGCCTGGAGTGTATTCTCCGTTCCCTAAGGCTGTATTTTTCCGATTCGCACTTCCACGCGTGAGGGTGTTGCTTTCTCGAGGGACACACCAAACGGAAGCTGAACGACACTCGAATTCACCAGCAGAGTGACGCGCCCTTCACGAGCCGTCTGCAGGTTGAACCGTACGGCCACTTGAGTGGGATCCAGGGATTCGACAAGCCAGCTTGGACCCTTCACCTGAACTTCCACCGAGTTCGCTGACTGCGTGGTGACGTCCAGGCCGGACCCGACATTGTTGAATTCGATAGGAACCCGCAACTGCCGCACCGTGACTCCGGCAGTGAAGAAAAACAGACTCCAGACGACGGCGGCCAGTCCGATAGCCGAGAACTTGAGGTGTAGATTGGTGGAAAACATTTGCAGCGCCTGGCGCGGGAGTGAGGTGCGCTCCGGAGACGTGTTCCGGG
>JADLBG010000776.1 GCA_020847895.1 Bryobacterales bacterium | reverse complement strand
CCTTCAGCGGGGCGAGCAAGCAGCGGGCGCTCGCGCTGGTTGGGGAGATCGAAAACTCCATGGCGAAGGACATCGAAGAGGCGAACTGGATGACTCCGGCGACGAAGGACCAGGCGCTGACGAAACTTCACCAGGTGACGAACAAGATCGGGTATCCGGACAAGTGGAAGAACTACTCGAGTGTGAAGATCGAGCGAGGTGACTACTTCGGGAATTCGGTAAGGGCGGCTGAATTCGAGATCCGCCGGAATCTCGCGAAGATCGGAAAGGCGACGGACAAATCCGAGTGGGGCATGACGCCGCCGACGGTGAACGCGTACTATTCTCCGCCGATGAACAACATCAACTTTCCGGCGGGAATCCTGCAGCCACCGTTCTATAACCCGAAGGCGGATGATGCGGTGAATCTGGGGGCGATCGGAGTGGTGATCGGACATGAACTGACGCATGGGTTTGACGACCAGGGGAGGCGGTTTGACGGGAAGGGGAACCTGCGGGACTGGTGGACGGCGGCTGATGCCAAGGCCTTCGAACAGCGGGCGGAATGCTTCGTGAAGGAGTATGAGGGGTTCAGCCCTGTTCCCGGCGTGCATTTGAACGGCAAACTGACGCTCGGGGAAAACGCGGCGGACAACGGCGGAATCCACCTTGCGTATATGGCCTTGCTCCGTTTGCTCGAGAAGCAGATGCTCGCCAAGGCGGATGGGCTCACTCCGCAACAGCGGTTCTTTCTGGGCTTCGCGCAGATCTGGTGCGAGAACTCGACCGAGGAGTCCTCGCGGCTGAGGGCGATGACGGATCCACACTCGCCGGGGGAGTTCCGCGTCAACGGCGTGGTGCGCAACGTGCCTGCGTTTCAGGAGGCATTTTCCTGCAAGGCGGGCGCACCGATGGCTCCGGCGGATTCATGCCGGATCTGGTGACAATAGGGGCCGGACACTTACGAACACTTACGAACATTGATATGCAGAAACTGATTCCTGTCTTTTTGGTTTTGGGATTGTTGAGCATTTCGTCCTCCTGCCGCCGCAAGAGCGCGGAGGATGATTTCGGGAAGTTCACTTCGCAGTTCGTCTATTCCACGCTGGCGATGTCTCCGATCACGGCAACATCGGTGGGATATCACGAGCACCAAGGGGTCCACCTGGATGAGCAGTTAGACGACATGAGCGCCGCGGGACTACAGAAGCAGCGGCAATATTTCGCTTCGATGCGCGATCAGTTGACCGACTGGGAGAAGAAACCGTTGACCGCGGAGGAGCGCGCGGATTTCGACATCATGCAGGACCTGGTGTCCCTGAATCTGCTCGATCTGGACACCATTCAGAGTTACAAGCACAATCCGACGCTTTATGTGGAGATGGCGGGCAACGCGTTGTTCAGCCCCTACGTGCTGGACTACGCGCTCAAAGCACAGCGGATGAGGCAGATCATCACGCGGCTTGAGAAGGTTCCACGGTTCATGGAGCAGGCGAAGTCACAATTGACCGATGCGCCGGAGATATGGAACCGGGTGGCGCGCGAGGAAAACGAAGGCAATATCGAATTGATCGACAAGACATTGCGGGAAGAAGCTGTAGGCGAATTGAGGGAGCCGTATGAGAAGGCCGCCGGGCCGGCGCTGGCGGCATTGAAGGGGTTCAACCAGTGGCTGGAGACCGGCTTGTCCAAGCACAGGAGCGATTGGAGGCTGGGTAAGGGCGTGTACGCTTCGAAGTTTCGCTATGCGCTGGGAACCAATACGACCCCGGAGGAACTGCTGCGTGACGCCGAAAGCTTCCTCGAGGCAACGCGAAGCCAAATGCTGGCGCTATCCAAGCCGCTGTATGCGAAATATTATCCGGGAGCAGCGGAAGGGGATCTGAACCAGGTGGTAGGCAAAACGCTCGAGAAGATTTCGCAGAATCATGCCACCGCGGCCACCTACATCGGCGATGCGCGGCGCGACCTGGACGAGACTCGACGTTTCGTGCGCGAGAAGAACCTGCTGGCGCTGCCGGTGAAGGACAACCTGCAATTGATCGAGACTCCGGCGTTCATGAGAGGCATCTACGCGGTGGGGGGTTTCAATGCGGCGCCGGCATTGCAGCCGGAGTTGGGGGCATTCTATTGGCTGACTCCGATTCCGGAGAATTGGCCCAAAGAACGCATCGAGTCGAAACTCCGGGAGTACAACACCTACGGACTGAAACTGCTGACCATTCACGAGGCAATGCCGGGGCATTATGTTCAACTGGAGTACGCCAACGGAGTGCACCCGCTCGCGCGCCGCGTGTTGCGAAGCGTGTTCGGGAACGGGCCGTATGTGGAAGGCTGGGCGGTTTATGCGACGGAGATGATGCTGGATGAAGGGTATCTCAATAACAGCCCCGAACTCCGGCTCACATTTCTGAAACAGCAACTGCGCGTGGCGGCGAACGCGATTCTGGACGTGCGGATGCAGACGATGAACATGTCCGACGAAGAGGCGATGAAGTTGATGACGGAGGACACGTTTCAGGAAAGAGAAGAGGCGGCGGCGAAACTGCAGCGCGCGAAGCTGTCCTCGGCGCAATTGCCGACATACTACCTCGGTTACAGGGAGTGGGTAAAACTGCGCGATGCGTGGCGTCAACGGAAAGGCGCCAACTTCGGGCTATATGAGTTCCACGACCTGGCGCTGAAGGAAGGCGCGGCGCCGATGCGAGTGCTGGGGAAACTGATGGAGGGGAAGTAAGAGGCCGGCGCTACAACAACTGCTCGAGTGTGCCGGCGATGTAGTCCTCGTCAACCGTGGCGGTCTTGCGGGTGCGAAGATCGTAATAGCGCCAGGAGCCTCCGGACGCATCGATACAATAGAAGATCTGGTTCTCCTGAATCTCCTGCCGCTCAAGGAATTCCTGATTGAACCAGCGGATGGCCCCCCGGAGAATGTACGGCGTGCGGAAATGCTCGGAGGAGACTTCGGGCTCGCGGGCATGGACGAGGAGTTGGACGATACGGCCGCTGGCGTTGATCTGAATGAGGAGACCGGAAGACGAATCGAGCATCTCATCACTGTAGGAGGCGGGCGTGATCTCGATTTCGAGGTTATCGAGAAGGGTATTGAGGGCATCGACAAGGCCGCGGCATAGCTTGTGGAGTTCGGCTCCGGCGGAGCGTTGTTTCTCCTCGAGTTCACGAGCCTGGCGAATCCGTAGTTCGTCCTTGGCCGGCAGTTCGTCGAGTTTGCGCGCGAGCCGCTTCAGCCGCTGATGAATCGCGGGCGGGAGAGCCTTTTTGGGTTGGGTTTCTTCTCTGTCAGTCGCCTGCGGTTTCCGCAGTTTCGGCCACGCCATACCTGCGCTCCACGTAATTGTCGAGAATCTGTTGGAACTCGGCGACGATGTGATCCCCGCGGAGCGTCCGGAAGAGGCGGCCGTCGACATAAACAGGGGCAACCGGCTCTTCAAAAGTCCCTGGCAAAGAGATGCCGATATCGGAATGCTTGGACTCGCCCGGGCCGTTGACAACGCAACCCATGACAGCGACTCTCATCTCCTCGACGCCCGGGTAGCGGCTTTGCCAGACGGGCATCCGTTCGCGGAGGTACGTTTGGATGCGGGCGGCGAGTTCCTGGAAGAAGGTGCTGGTGGTACGCCCGCAGCCGGGGCAGGCGGTGACCTGCGGGGTGAAGCTGCGAAGGCCGAGTGACTGGAGAACCTGCTGGCTGACGAGGACTTCTTCGGTGCGGTCGCCGTTGGGGGCCGGGGTGAGGGAGGCGCGGATGGTATCGCCGATGCCCTCCTGGAGGAGGATGGAGAGCGCGGCTGTGGTGGCGACGATGCCTTTGGCTCCCATTCCGGCTTCCGTAAGACCGAGATGGAGAGCGTAGGAGCAGGAGCCGGCAAGCTTGCGATAGACGTCAATGAGATCCTGAACGCCGCTGACTTTGGCGCTGAGGATGATTTTGTCAGCGGGGAGGCCATAGCTTTCGGCGGCACGGGCTGAAAGGAGGGCGCTCGAGACGATGGCATCGTGCATGACGTCACGGGCATCGCGGGGTTGGGGGAGCGCGGCATTCTCGTCCATCATTCGCGTGAGGAGCGCCTGGTCCAGAGATCCCCAGTTTACGCCGATGCGGACCGGACGGCCGTGTTCCATCGCCGCTTCAACCATGGTGCGGAAGTTGTCGTCGTGCTTCTTGCCGATGTTCACATTGCCGGGATTGATGCGGTATTTGGAGAGGGCGCGTGCACAATCGGGGTACTTCTTGAGCAGGATATGCCCGTTGTAGTGGAAGTCGCCGACGATGGGGACGCGGACCCCGAACTTGTCGAGGGTATCGGCGATCCTGGGCACGGCCATGGCGGCATCCTCGGTATTAACAGTGACACGGACGAGTTCGGAGCCCGCCCGGGCGAGCGCCATGACCTGGTTGACGGTAGACGGGACGTCCGCCGTGTCGGTATTCGTCATGGATTGAACAACGATCGGGTGGACGCCCCCGACGAGGACACCACCCACGTTGACGGCGACCGCACGCCGCCGTTGGATCACTGCCATCTTGCCTCCCCCAAAGAATTCCATTTTACCAGTTGCATCCGTTCCGTCCTTCCGTGTAATATTCGTTTGCGAAACGAGGCAAAGAAATGACTCAACGGGGAGTATGGGCGAGCGTGTTTGCCGGGCTGATGGCGCTGGGCCTGGCCGTGACTCAGACGGACGCCAAGCCGGACACGATGGAACAGGTGGCTCCCGGCGTCTGGTTCCGTGAAGGCGATTTGCAGGGCAAGGGCCACTGCAACAATGTGGTGATCGAGATGAAGGATTACCTCATTGTAGTGGATGCCAATTTCCCGAGCGGGGCGGAGTTGCTGCTGCGGGATATCAAGAGGGTCTCCAGGAAGCCGGTGAAATACGTCTTCGATTCCCATCATCACGGAGACCACGCCTACGGGAACCCCGTATGGACGAAACTGGGGGCGACGACGCTGGCGTACGCGGGCGTGGCGGAAGAGATGAAGCGTTATGAGCCGAAGCGGTGGCAGGAGGCGTCGAAGGAACGGGAGGACGTGCGCAAGTTGAAACTGGCGACGGCGGAACCGCCGCGGCAGACGTTCAACAAGCCGCTGTTCGTGTTGGAGGACGGCAGCAGGCGGGTGGAGTTCCACCACTTCGGATGGGCGCATACCCGGGGGGACGGATTTGTGTATGTCCCCAAGGAGAAGATCATCTGTACCGGCGACGCGGTGACGAACGGACCGTACAACTACACGGCGGATGGCAATATCGGAAACTGGCCGTCGGTTGTAGCGAAGGCTGCCGCATTAGACGTGTCCCAGGTGTTACCCGGGCATGGCCCCAAAGGGGGGAAAGAAGTGCTGAGCGGGGAAGCGGAGTTCATGCGGCAATTGCGGAGCAGCGTGGGCCAGGCGGTGAAGTCTGGAAAGAAACTGAACGACCTGGTGGCGATGAAGGGTGACACGCCGGCCTCGACTACTTTGAAACTCCCTGATAGCGTGAAGAACTGGGTGGGGCCGTCCCTTCCCTTGCAGGTAAAGGATACGTTCGAGGAGATCTCGCAGGGGAAGCCGCACGGGGACATTCCCCACTAGCGCCAGGAGCCGGAAGTCGAGGAAGCCCGGATGCCACCTCCGCTATCCGCGCTTCGCCCGGGCGAACTGCTACAGGAAGCCGGCGTGCCCGATGCGCCGTCAACATCGTCACGGGTTTTGGCGAAGCCGCCGGAGCGCCGCTTGCCGAACATCCTGATGTTGAAATCTTCGGTCCGGTCGTGTGCGTGCAGTCATTCGACGATGACGATCTCGATGCAGCGGCGCGATTTGCATACGACACTGAAATGAAGGAGAAAGAAAAATGAAATTCGCAAAGGCGACGCTGCTTCTCAGCTTGGCGGCGACGGCTTGGGCCCAGGTTAATGTGGGCGAACAGAAGCCGGAAGCCACCATGCCTTTCAAGATGACCACGACAGCCACCTTTGAACTGCCTTGGAGAATAGCCTTCCTGCCGGATGGCCGCATGTTGGTGACCGAAAAGATCGGACCCATCTGGCTGGTATCTCCGCGGGGCGAAAAGATCGCACCCCTCGCCAACACGCCCCCTGTTTATTGGCAGGGCCAGAACGGCATGCTGGGTGTTTTCCTCTCACCCCGCTACGCGGCCGACGGGAGAATCTACATCACGTACATCGAGCCGGGAGATTACGGCGGCGGTCAAGCCCTGGCACGCGCAAAGCTGAACCTCGGACGTAACCCAAGACTCGAAAATTTCGAAGTGATATGGCGGCAAATGCCCAGAGGCAAAGGCGGCCAGGCAGGCGCTCAGGTAGTTTTTGCCCCCGATGGGCAATCTCTGTACATGACGGTTGGCGACCGCCAGCGCATGACGCCCGCTCAGGACCCCGACCAACCCGTGGGCAAGATTCTGCGACTGACACTGGATGGCAAGCCCTTCCCCGGCAATCCCAACTACGGCAAAACCGGGGCTTCAACCATCCCCCTCATAGATCCGCCACGCGACACCGAAGCCGCTAAGAAAGCACCGACGGTAAGCACCTACACCTTTCCAGGCCCCAACCTCACTCCCGCGGAGACTTGGGCTAGCGGCTTTCGAGCCCCTTATGGCCTGGCGATGTCTCCCACCGGCGAATTGTGGGAAGTCGAACACGGCCCGCGCGGGGGCGACGAACTGAATCTCATCGAGAAAGGCAAGAATTACGGCTGGCCGGCCGTCTCCTACGGCAAGAACTATAACGAGGTGCCGATACCCAGTCATGATTCGCGGACAGAGTTCGTAAAGCCGGTGCTCTACTGGGTTCCGGTGATCGCGCCGGGCAACCTGATGTTCTACCGGGGCAAGAAGACCTTCCCGCAGTGGGACGGCAGCGGCTTCATTAGCGGCCTTGGCAGCAAGTCGCTCAATCGCATCATCTTTGACGGTAAAGGCGGGGCGAAGACCGCCGAGCGATGGGACGTGGGCAAGCGTATTCGCGATGTGGAACAAGCCCCTGACGGCTCACTGTGGATGGTGGAAGACGCCAATCCCGGCGCCCTGATACACGTGACTCCTCAGTAACACGCCAGTGCCAAGCTCCTAGGCGATCACCTTATCCATGACAGCGAAGAGTTCATCGGGATCGATGGGCTTGCTGACGTAGCCGTCCATTCCGGCGGCGAGACAATGAGCCTCATCGTCTTTCATCGCGTGCGCGGTGAGGGCGATGACGGGCACGTGGGCGCCGGAAGACCGCTCGAGTTCGCGGATGCGGGTCACGGTCTCGACGCCGTCCATGACGGGCATTTGGATATCCATCAGGACGAGGTCAAACCGATCCAGACGAAGGGCTTCGAGGGCTTCGGCTCCGTTGGCGGCGACCCTGACCTGATGGCCCCGCTTTTCCAGCAGCCGGACGGCTACCCTTTGGTTGACGGCGTTGTCTTCAGCGAGGAGGATGCGGAGTCTGAGGAGGGACTCGCCTGGGGCGGCGGGTGTGGAGCAGAAGGAAGGCGGCTGCGGGGAATCAGGAGAGACAGCAAGAAGCTGCGCCAGGTGAAAGGGGAAGACTGGCTTTGTTAGAGAGCACCTCAGTCCGAGATGCTGTGCCTGCTGGCGTTGCGCGCCGGTACCGAACGTACGGAACATAAGGACAACTCGTTTCGCGAAACCCTGGTCGATCAACGCCCGGGCCATTTCGACGGTGTTCTCTCCGGGGATATGAGCATCGAGCAAGACCGCATCGTAGCAGGAAACATCTGAGGACATCGGCTTGATTTCCGCGGCGGTTAAACTGGACCGGACAGAGGCCCCCCAATGGGTCAAGGTGTCGTGGAGCGTGCGGCGAGAGAATTCATGGGTTTCAATCACGAGGATCTTCTTACCCACGGCCGGGTTTGGACTGATGGGCGCGGCTTCGTCGAGGGCAAGGCGAAAGAGGGCGGTAAAACTGAAGTGGCTTCCCCGGCCGACCTGACTCTCGACAGTCATTTCCCCACCCATGAGGCGCACCAGGCGGAGGGTGATCGCCAGGCCGAGCCCTGTGCCTCCGAAGCGGCGCGCAATGGAACCGTCGGCCTGCGTGAAGGAATCGAAGATAGCGCTCCGGCGGTCTTCGGGGATGCCGATACCCGTGTCGGTGATATCAAAGCGGAGCATCACACCAGATGCCCCCGCGTGGTCGAGGCTGATCTTCAAGAGCACCTCGCCTTGCTCAGTGAACTTTACAGCGTTTCCGATGAGGTTGAGGAGAATCTGGCGCAAACGGGCGGCATCGCCGATCAACCAGTCTGGAACGTTGGTTTCCCAACGCACACCCAAGTCAAGACCACGCTCATGGGCGCGCAAGGCGAGAATCTTAACGGCTTCCATCACTGCATCGCCGAGGCTGAAGGGCGATTCCTCGAGCAGGATCTTTCCCGCCTCGACTTTGGAGAAATCGAGGATATCGTTGATGACCGTGAGGAGGGATTCGGCGGAGTTCCTGACAAGCGTGAGGTTTTCCCGCTGATCGCGGTTCAGATCGGTGGATAACGTGAGTTGGGTGAGGCCGATGATCCCGTTCATTGGGGTGCGGATTTCATGACTCATGTTGGCCAGGAAATCGCTCTTCATACGAGTGGCGGCTTCCGCTTTTTCCTTGGCCTGGCGCAGTTCCCGATTCAAGTTCATGAGGTCGGCGGTGCGCGAAGCCACCTGTATCTCGAGGCGTTCGCGCTGGCGCGCGAGGGCAGCGTCGCGGGACTCGATGGCGGCGAGCATGTCATTGAACGCGTCAATGAGTTCGCCCACCTCATCGCCGGATTGTTTTTCGGCGCGCAGGTGATAGCAGCGTTCGGTCGTTATCCGGCGGGCGAGATGGGCAAGGGCAAGAATAGGGCGGCTGATGATGTGCCGCAGATGAAACGAGAGGAACAGAATGAGGAGCATGCCGGAAATGGCAACGCCTCCCGAAATCCAGAAGAAACGGCGGATGTTGGCGCCGAGCAGGCGGTAATCGGCCTGGAGGTAGACGGCGCCGATCCGCTCGCCTTCATGGACGACGGGCTCGAACATTTCAACATATTCGCCGCTACGGTAGGATCCTCGGGCACGGGGCATTTTGGGAATGGGTAAGGCGGAGAGCCCATCGCCCTGGTAGGAGGCGAAGAGATCACCCTGCTGGTCGTAGATGGCAGCGGCTGCAAGGCGGGAATCTCGCTGGGCGACGTGGAGATTGGCGAGAGCGGCATGGCGATCATGGAAGATGAGGACGGCGGAGGAACCGGCGGCCAGGACGGAAGCAACGGCAGACATATCCTGGCGCAGATTCGCCTGCATCTGAATGGATTGGTAGCTGAAGAAGACGAGGCAGGTGAGCAACTGGGCGACACAGCCGGCGGCGCCGATCACGGCGATCAGCTTGCGCTGGATGGAGAGGCGTCGAAGGGAGCGGAACACGGGGCTAATGGGAGATTCCGGAGCGTGCGAGGCGGGCCACGCCGAGCAGGCTCACGTGAAAATGGAAACCGCCGCGGCGGGCGGCATCGGCATTGAGAATCAATGGACGGCCCTCGGGCTGGTTGCTCAGTTCGACCATCCCTCCCATCTCACCGAAACCCGGCAGGGGGGACACAGTGAGGACGCCGGCGCCCTCGAGATCGTGAAGGATTGTCTTCATGTTGGAACCGAGGGAGCGTCCAAGGAACACGATGCGAGAGCGGCGCATCTCGGAAAGAGAGGAGACATGGCGAACTTCGATGGGGACGGTGGGAGCGCCTTCGGGACTGAGGAACAGGCGGAGTCCGGGCTCATCGGGATCAGAGCCGGCGACGGCGATGACGAAAGCTGACTTGGGGGGCGAATTGGGCCACTCGACGAAGCGTGCGATGCGGAGGAGGATGTTGGCCATGCGATCCTGGAGCGGGGGTTGGGGGGCATCGCCCGCCCGGAGAATTGCCGCGGCGCAGAGAACAAAGCCGCAACATAGCCTACTTCCGCTCACGCTAGTCTTATCGCGGGTGAGGAAGAAAATTTGAGAGATTCTGGCCAGTACTTGAACCTTAGGGGTAATGGTAAGACGGCTGACAGCCGATAGATCCCGAGCAGAGGGAGACCGCCATGGAAATGTTGACACAAATCCCTTTCGATCTGGCCGCGATTCGGCAGGAAAGGGGGCTCTCGCTGAGCCAGATTGCGGAATTCACCAAGATCCGGGCCTCGTGGCTTGCCGCGATCGAGGAGGGCCGGTGGGGGGAACTTCCGGGCGGGATCTACCGCCGCAGCTACATCCGGCAATACGCCAGGGCAACCGGGGTCAACGAAGGGGAACTGCTCGCCTGCTGTCCGCCTCATCTATTAGCGGAGGCCTGAGGCGGACTATTCATAACGCAACGCTTCAGCGGGAAGGATGCGTGTGGCGCTTCGGGCTGGATAGAGCGTGGCGAGGAGGCTGACGAGGATAGCACCCCCGGCGACCCAGACGCCGTCCCACCAGCGTGGGTCGAAGGGGACATAACTGAGGGCGTAGACGGATTCATCGAGTTTGATCCAGCGGCCGTGCTCGGCGAAATAGCTGATGCCGTAGCCAAGGATCAAACCGAGGATGGCGCCGGTGACGCCGATGAGGACCCCTTGGCAGAGGAAGATGCGGCGTATCTGGTCGCGCCGCGCACCCATGGAGACCAGCAGGGCGATGTCGCGGTGCTTTTCCATCACCATCATGACAAGGGATATCAGGATGTTGAGGGCGGCCACCAATTGAATGAGGCCGATGGTGATGACAGTGACGGCGCGCTCCATCCTGAGGGCATTCAGAATCTGGCGGTTTTGCTCCATCCAACTGGTGGCGGATAGTTTCGTGCCGATGATGGATTCGGCCGCCTTCGCCACTACTCCGGCTTTATCGATGGGAGAAACCTTCAATTCGATGGAATTGGCGACATCGTCGACGGAGAGCACGGTCTGGACGTTCTTCATGGTGGTGAAGGCCCAGAGGCGGTCGATTTCATAGAATCCGGTCTCGAAGATTCCCACGACCCGGAAAGGGTAATACGCGGGGCGAGGTCCGAAAGGAGTGAGTTGTCCTTGCGGACTGATCACGGTGACGCGGCTGTTGAGCGTCATCCCCGTTGATTCGGCGAGGCGCGAGCCGAGGATGATCCCCGGCAAGCCGTTTGTCCGCTCCAGAGCGCTGAGGGAGCCTTGTTTCATATTGCGCTTCAGATCGGCCCAATGAACGGGGGAGTCCGGCTGGATTCCCTTGAGGACGGCTT
>JADLBG010000775.1 GCA_020847895.1 Bryobacterales bacterium | reverse complement strand
ATCGACACTGACCTTCCAGCAGCCACCCTCGGCGTCTACTACGAACAGACCCTCTCCGCCTCCGGTGGAACCAGCCCCTACACCTGGGCGCTTATCGGAACCGGCGTGGATGGGCTCACTCTCAACACTTTCACCGGAACGCTCAGCGGCATCCCTACACAAGCCGGAGCATTCAGCTTCACCATCACGGCGGCCGATGCCCTCGGCCAGCAGACTTCCCGCACCTATTCCTTCACGGTCAACCAGGCCATTCGCATCTCTCCCGAGACCATCCCGAACGGCGCGACCGGCACGCGTTATTCCCAGACCTTCACCGCCGCCGGTGGAAACGCCCCGTACAACTTCCTCATCGCGGGTTCCGTACCGGGCCTCACCATGGATCCGCCTACCGGCGTCCTTTCCGGTACGCCGACTCAGGCGGGCGCCTTCCAGTTCTCCATCCGCGTCACCGATGCCAAGGGACTGCCCGGCGCCAAAGCCTACACACTGGTGGTGAACTCCGCGCTCCGCTTCTCCACCCCATCCCTTCCCGATGCTGTCGAGCGAAGCACCTATTCGCAAACTCTCGCTGCCACCGGAGGAACGCCTCCTTATTCCTGGCGCGTCTCCACCGGTAATCTTCCCGACGGACTCACACTCAACAGTTCCACAGGAGTCATCAGTGGAACACCCTCCAGGCCCGGTTCGGTCGCCTTCACCATCGAGGTGTCCGACAGCACCACCCTCAAGGCAACACAGAACTTCGCCATTAACGTTCTTCCCGCCGTTGCCATCCAGACGGCAGGCACTCTTACCGCCGGCGCGGTGGGCGCGCCTTATAGCTTCACGCTCTCCGCAACGGGAGGCACGCCTCCTTACCAATGGCGCGTGCGCGATGGCGCTCTCCCCGACGGCCTCACTCTCGGCGTCGCCGGAATCATCAGCGGCACCCCCGGAACGGCAGGCCGCTTCACTGCCACGCTCGAAGTATCCGATTCGGCCGCGCGAACCGCCGCGGCGGTGGTCATCATCCCCATCGGTCCCCCGGCCCTGCGCATCACCAGCGCCTCCAGCCTGCCTGCCGCCACCGCCGGAGTCGACTACCAATTCACCCCTGTCGCAACCGGCGGCACTCCGCCCTACCAATGGGCGCTCACCGCCTCCCCTGCCGAATTGCAAATCGACGACGCCACCGGAACCATCCGCGGCCGCATCTCCGCCTCGGGCGATGTGTCCTTCACCATTCGCGTCTCGGACAGCGCCGGTGTCGCCACTACGCAAGACGTGACCCTGCGTGTGGGATTGGCAGCCGCTCCCGCGGTCACCATCAGCGGCCTCTCCGCAAGTTCCGGCCCCGGCCAGCAACTCCAGCCCGCGGTCGCCATTTCCCGGCCCTATCCCATCCCGGTCAGCGGAGAACTTCTCCTCACCTTCGATTCCGCCGTCAATGTCGACGATCCCGCCGTGCAGTTCTCCACCGGAGGCCGCCGCGTCGTCTTCAATATCCCTGCCGGCGAGACGAAAGCAGTCTTCAACGCCGTTACCCCAGCTTTCCAGACAGGTACGGTGGCCGGGACCATCACCGTCACGGCGCGCCTCTCGGCCTCCGGCACGGACATCACACCCACACCGGCGCCATCGCAATCCCTTCAGATCCCGAAACTCGCTCCGGTCATCACTTCCGTCCGCATCAACCGCACCACCGCCGGCTTCGAGGTCGCCATCACCGGATACGCAACAGGACGCGAGTTGACCTCCGCCAATATCCGGTTCCAGACCTCCGGCACCGTGCAGGGCAACGAGTTTACGGTGAACCTCGCGCAGACCGCCGCCGCCTGGTACCAGACCACCGATTCCCGGCAATTCGGCAGCCTCGCCACCATCACTATCCCGTTCAACGTCTCCGGCTCCGGCGGTTCGGTGACCAGCGTCAGCGCCACGCTCACCAACAGCGCCGGAACATCGCCCGGCGTGTCGGCAACCTTCTGACACGCCTGGCGCAATCTGACTGAGAATATTTCCCTCTTCACGGAACTGTCTATGCATAGATGGTCACAGCCATAGTTGCGGATGAACTCCCTTTGGTCTGCGAAGGGATTTGCGCCCTTTGCGAAGGATTTTGTGAAGTTCTGGGCCGATGCGGCGATGGGGATGAGGCTTGGAGCATGGTGCAGCGGATGAACCCCGACATCCTGCTGCTCGATCTCAATCTTCCGGGCTTGATGCCGCTTGAGATCCTCCGGCGCGCCCGCCAATATGCGCTCGCCACCAGGATCATTGTGATGGCCGTACGAGGGGACCGCAAGACGGTTCTCGATTCTCTCCGCGCCGGCGCCAGCGGATATATCCTTAAGTCCGGTTCCGCGCGCCAACTCGAGGATGCCTTCAAGCAGATCCTCCGCGGCGGCACCTACGTCTCTCCCATCATCGAACTGACCAAGCTTTTCGCTCCTCCACCCATCGAGCGCTGCCACCCCATTGAAAACCTCAGCAGCCGCGAGCAGCAGGTCTTCTCGCTGCTGGTGGAGGGCATCCGCGCCAGGGAAATCGCCGCCCGCCTCAGCCTCAGCCCCAAGACGGTGGATACCTACCGCGCCAGCCTCATGCGCAAACTGGACATCCACGATGTCCCCGGCCTGGTCAAATTCGCCATCCAGCACAAAATGACGCAGTTGAGCGGGTGAAGGTGAAGGCAATAAGATTGAGGTGATGTCTGTTCGCTTGGTATTCCTGCTGTTCTTGCCAGTTGCGATACAAGCTGTCGATTCGAAAGAAGCATCTCAGCAATACACCACCTTCCTCTTCCAGGAACAGAACTACCGCATTGCGAAGGTGGCTGCTCCACAACCGGGCTACACGCTGATGGCGGGCTCCAGTCTCCTTCCGGGTCCCTCGCTGAACAGTTTCACCTTTTCGCATTTCTTCGTCAGCAAACTGGATGAGACGGGAAATACCATATTCACCGTCCTCCTCGGCGGCGGCTCTGACATTGTGCACGATCTCACGGTCGACTCCAAGGGAAACATCTATATAGCGGGGGAAACCTACTCGGCGGATTTTCCGGTGAGGAACCCCGTGCAGGCCAATCCATCCACATCAGGCCGTACGGGCTTTCTCGTCAAACTCAGCCCTGATGGAAGCCAGGTGCTCACATCCACCTACTTCGGAGGCGCCGGAGGCAGCAGTTCGGTGAATGCCGTCAATTTCGATGCCGCCGGCAACATCTACCTCGCCGGGTCGACGGACGCCACCGATTTTCCGGCGACAGAAGCGCTTCGCGCGGTCAGTCCGAACGGAGGAAGGCGGCGCGGCTACGCGTTCTTCGCAAAACTGCCGCCGGAAGCAGACCGAGTTCTCCTTGCCGGCCTCATCGGTGGCGATACGATAGGTTGCCTTACCTCGAGCAGTTGCCTCACTGCCTTCCGCTGGGCGAACGCGAATGCCATTGGTGTGGACGGCGCGGGCAACATCGTTGTGGCCGGCAACACCAATACCACCGACCTCCCCACCACTGCCGACGCGCTTAGCCCGAAGGGAATCGGAGCGTTCGTTGCGAAGTTCAAAGCGGATGGCAGCGGGCTCACCTACCTGACCTACCTTGGGACGCTGAGCTTTACCATCGCGCCGTTTCAAGAGCCCGCCAACACCCTCATCGCGATCGCCGTGGACCACTCCGGTGATGTTCTTATCGCCGGCAAAACCAATGACGAGAACTTCCCTGCAACCGAGGGCGCCTACCAGCCGGTCTATTCCAAACCATCCGTGCCGCCTCCGAACTACCCACCGCAGACCGACGGATTCGTTGCCCGGCTGAAATCCGATGGCTCCGGCATGGTCTGGTCCACCTTTCTCGGCGGAGGCGCCTCGGAGGATATCAACGGCCTCTCCGTTGACACGGACGGCGGCGTGTGGGTCACGGGAACTACCGTTTCGCCTGATTTCCCTAATCCGAACGGCTGGGCGGAAGGCGTAGAGTTCATTACAGGCCTGACAGCGGATGGATCCGCTCTACGATACTCGGCGCGATTTCCCGATGGGACCGTGGCGCTGTCCATCGCCTCGGATCCGGACGGCTTGCTCCATGTCGCGGGCGCGCTTGGCTCCGTCTCCACCATCGCTCCCTTCCGTTCCCCCACGCCGCGCGTTTTCGCTCTCCGCCCCGCCGCTGGCGCCGTCAGCACGCCATACCTGGCGCCCGGCGAACTGATCGTGATCTGCGGGCCGGACATCGGCCATTCACCCGCCGTGGCCATCGGCGATCTTCCCGCCTTCGTAGTCGCGGCGGCTCGCAACGACATTGAGGTGGCGGTCCCGTTCGGCATCGTCAACCAAACCAGCGCCACGCTGCGTGTCACTTCCGCCGGCGCGATCCTCCCCGATTTTCCCGCGAAGGTCGTTCCCACCCTGCCACAAATCTTCCCCAGCCCGGATGGCCTGTATGCCGCCGCCCTGAATGAGGACGGAACCATCAACTCCAGCGGCAATCCGGCGAAGGCCGGCTCCGTGATCACTTTCTGGGCAACCGCGACCGGATGGATGGACGCCGACGCCGGACACCTCGCCAAGGAAGCCCGGAACACCTCCTGCTGTACCGTCAGGATCAACTACCGCTCAGCCGAGGTGCTCTATGCGGGAACATCACCGGGACTTCTCAACGCCGTGACCCAGATCAACGTGCGCCTCCCTCAGCAACTGAATAACGATTCCGCCTTGATCGAACTGGAGGCCGACGGGCGAAGCGCCTCCGCTCGGGTCTTCGTTACTCCGCAATAACCAGCGCCAATGCTCGTCGCGAGCGCAGCGTATGTCTCAAACTCCCGCCGTGCGAGTATGGGCAGGTACGCCGCGGGAGGACATCTGGCGGCTGAAGACTGGCATTGCGATTTGCCTCTTCGTGATGCCGGGGTCACGCTGCTGGTTTCCGCGCGTGATCCCGAGCGGAATCGTCATCGTGTTAAGCAACTAACTCGCGTTGCGGTGTCAGGCAATGAGGGCTACACTGCGAATGGGAGGCGTTGACAAGTGAAGCACCTTCTTGCTCTCGCTCTCTGTTGTGTTCTCATTCCACCTCTTGCGGCGCAGCGCCGTGGGGGCGGGATAGGCAGTGGCGGCTTCCGCGGAGGCGGCGGTTACCACGGGGGTGGCGGATTCCGCGGCGGGATCGGGGGTGGAATTCGTGGGGGCTACCACTCGGGGCTTCGCCTTGGCGGCTATCGTGGATTCCCGAGGTATGGTTACGGCTTTGGATACGGCGGGTATGCGAGCTACGGGCTCGGCTACTATGGCGGCTACCTGAGCGGTTATTTTGACAGCTATCTCGGCTCCCCCTACATTTCCATTTATCCGTCGTATGGCTACTACCCGGAGCCGTACTACCAGCCGAGCGTCTACTATCCGGGCAGCCCGTATGCAGCCCCCGCCGCCGCGCCCGTCATCATCAACCAGTTCTCGCCTGGTTGGGATTATCAGGCGCATGAGCCGGCACGGCTCTATGAGGCTCCCTCTTCGAATCCCGAGGTCCGTAAGTCTTCGGGGCCTCCCATCTATTTGATCGCGCGCAACGACGATAGCATTGTTGCCGCGCTCTCCTATGAGGTGGAAAACAATACCCTGCGCTACACGACGCTGAAACACGAGAGCAAGCGGATGCCGCTCAGTTCCGTGGACCGCTCCTTGAGCGAGCAGTTGAACAGCGAGCGGCGAGTGGAGTTCAGATTGCCGCCGGCGAAGAAGTGAACGCCTGCAGCCTCGCCGGCCTGTGCGCGACACTGATTTTGTGGACCACCAACAGAGCCCCGTTCTGCCTGCCGCGCGCACGCTGCTCGAAGCCGCGCAATTCGCCGCCGAGAAGCACTCGGGACAGCGTCGCAAAGGAGCGAGCGCCGAACCCTACATCAATCACCTGATCGAAGTTGCCCATCTCGTGGCTGGAGCGCTCTCCGCGCCGGACACAAATCTCCTGATTGCGGCGCTGCTGCACGATGTAGTCGAGGACACTCCCGTGACCCACGAGGAGTTGTCTGCCGCCTTCGGCGCCGATGTCGCCGCGCTCGTAGCCGAGGTGACGGACGACAAATCGCTGCCGAAGCAGGTGCGGAAACAGCTTCAGATCGACAATGCGCCGAAAAAATCGCCGCGCGCGCAGGTGATCAAGCTGGCAGACAAGATTTCGAATCTCCGGGCAATTCTCGTGAGCCCTCCGGCGGATTGGAGCGAGCAGAGGAAGCGTGAGTACGTGGAATGGGCGCGGCGGGTGGTGGAGGCGCTGCCGGAGCCCAATGCCATGCTGCGTGTGGAATTCGAACGGGTCTACGCCCGGTTTGAAACCAACTCGTAGGCGGTTGCCGCGAGAGACCCCTCAAAGCTTCCGTGTGAGGCTCAGATAGTAGAACGTGTAGGAGCGGCCGGGAGTCATCTTTTTCAAAAATTCGCCATTGAGCATGTGGCCGACGCCGCCGCTCACTTCGGTATCCTTGGCAGGTTTCCAGAGGAACTGAACGTCGATCTCCTCGCCGACATGGCGCCCACTGAGTCCCGAGGAGTCGCGCAAGACGAGAGATCCACCCGGCGCATAAAGACCGTCCCGCGCGGATCCGAGCCACCAGGTATGGAACTTGGCCTGAAGAGTCCAGTTCCTCCGGGGAGTGACCTCAAGGAAGCCGCCGAAGTGGCGGATGTTTTTCCATCCCACCTGGTCGGCGAGTCCGTACTTGTCATGCGGCGTCGGGTAGAGGACGTCGAAGGTCTGAAACCTGCCGTCGGAGGGGTCACGGTCGCCACTGCTCAAGTTCACGTCCCCCGTCACGGTGGGTCTCCATCGCCTCTCGCTGAGGGTCCGGCGAACACGCCAGTAGGTTGCCCAGGCTGCGACACTCTGCTTGCCCAGCGACCCGCGCTGGAGGATCGTATCGCTTGAAGCGTACCATCGTTTACCGAAGGTTTTCGTCACTCGCAGCCCCAACGACCCGGTGTCCTTCACCGCGGTGGGTGAGAGCCGCCAGTAGAAGTAAGGCTCCACGGTTCCCTGGCCGAGGAGCCGGTCGAATACCGCATAGGCTCCGTGCAGGTTGTCGCCCGGCAGACTTCCATCCCAGGAACCTTCGCGCGGCGCCACGACTGTACTCGCGAAGGTATCAAGCTTCAGACCACCCAGGCGCTCCGCCCGCAGGGTCAATTTCACAGCCTGGAATGTCCGCGCGATGTTGTTCCAGTTCGAGGCGCCCACCATGCGTTCTTCACCAAAAATGAGTTCCTGCCTTCCCACTCGCAACTGGAGAGGGAACTTGTCCTCGTTGCCGAGTTGCACCCACGCCTGGCGCAGATCGAGGGTGTCCTGCAACGGCGGGCCGTGTGTGAATTTGCGCGGGAAGAAAACCCGGGCGTCCTGCGCCTGGCCGTAGAAGGTCATCCATTCCCTGGGACGAAGCGTCATGCCAAACCGGACGCGATTCAACAGATAACGGTCGCTGTTGGCGCCGCGCCAGAGCATGTTTTCCTGATCTTCGAACCGTGCCCGGTACTCGCCGTCAAAGCGCATCCATCGGGGAAGTTCGCTGTTCAGCGCCTCCAGGGGGCGCAATCCGCCATCCGCGCCGAGCGGACTTGCCGCCAGCAGAATGATCCAGATCCCGCGTAGTGCCATTCTCATCAAGGCTACCGGATCACACCATTGCGCTCGAGGAACTGCCAGATTTGCGGGTACAATTCATCGAGTTCTTCTTTTGGAAATCCATGTTTGCCGCCGGGCACGCTAATCATCTCCGCTTTCACGCCTACCCCCACTAATGCTTTGGTCAAATTGACGCCATGCTCATAGGGCACGGTGGGATCGGCGTCTCCGTGCACCGTGAGAATCGGCGGCAGACCTCGTCTCACGTAGCTCATCGGCGAAACGCGCCGCGCCAACACTAATCTTTCGGTGGATTCCGGCACCCACGTCACGGCGTATTTCCGCATGTTCGGTCCGCTCAACTGGTCGGCAACGTCGGTAATGCCGTAGAAGTTCACCACTGCCGCCACCTTCGCCGGCTTTCCCAGCTTCGCCGATTTCGGCGTCATCCCCACCATCAGCGCGAGGTGTCCGCCCGCCGAACCGCCC
Organism: Bryobacterales bacterium; assembly: GCA_020847895.1. GTDB lineage: Bacteria > Acidobacteriota > Terriglobia > Bryobacterales > Bryobacteraceae > CADEFT01. The sequence continues at coordinate 6,282 of JADLBG010000775.1, read as the reverse complement.
GTAACCACGATCCTCTTCGTATCCACGTTGTATTTCTTCGCGTTCCTGGTGAACCACTGCGCGGCTTTGAGCACGTCCTCCACCGCCGCCGGAGCCGTGGCAGCCTTGGCCAGCCGGTATTCGACGTTGACCACCACGAAGCCCTTATCGAGATAGCGCTTCACCCATTGCTCCCACATGGCCTCCTTGGCGCCGCCGACCCAGCCTCCTCCATGAATCACGAGCACGCCCGGCCGTTTTCCGGCGGCTCCGGCTTCGGGCGAGAACACGTCGAGCACGGTCTCCGGGTACTTGTCGTAGGAGATGTTCCGGTCCGCCTGGATGCCGGCCGGCATGGATGGATACTGTGGCGGCCGGGTCTGGCCGTATGCCGCGGAGGTAACCAGCAACAGGGTCGAGAGCAGGGAACGCATCATACCGGCCATTCTATCTCGCCCGCTCGAGCCGAAAGGCCCCATCGAGGATGACGGCCCCCTCCTGCCTTACGGTTCCACTGGCGCGCTCATAGGCAAGCTCGATGCGTACCAGTTCCCCGCCTGGAGAGAACTGTACCCTCCCCTCCTTCCATTCCGGGCTCGAGAGAGACTCGCCGGTTGTCTCCAGCCGCCGGCCCGAAGCCGGATCGTACACGCGCCAGCCGACTCCGGAGTCGACGGCCAGCCCTTCGGTTCGGAACCGGTAGCAAAACTCATAACGCTGTCCCTTCATGACCGGGGCCACCTGCGCAATCAGACCGGTCTGCTCGCCTTCTCTTCCGTCAAGTTCGATCCGGATCTGATGGCGCCCTCCGGCCCAGGTGGAATGAACACCCGCCCGCCAGAGCAACCGCCAGTCAAATGCCCTTCCGAGCGGCTCTGCTTCCAGGCGGGTGTTTGTCAGGGATACACCCTGGATTGGCGTGAGTTTGCCATGTGGGAGCAATCCGCGCTCCACCATGCCGTTCCAGGCTTGCATCGCTTCGGAAGCTTTTTGGGCGGCGATCAGCCGGTCGCACAGAAGGAGCAGGAGGTTCCGTTCCGCGGGCGCCGCGATCTCGAGCAGAGGTTGGGCGGCGCCGGCGGCCCAGTCGAGCTTTTCCTGCTCGAGGAGAAATTGCACATAGGATGCCAGGATGTCCCTTTGTGGAGGAATGCCCCGCCGCAGCACTTCGCTGCCATCATTCGTCATTCGCCAGGCGAGGTGGAAGAGAGCCGCGCGGTCGCCGTGGCTGCGTTCGGCGGCCAGGCGGAACCAGCGCCAGAAGCGCGCGCTGTCGCCCCGGCGCAGATAGTAGTTGGCAAGGGCCCAGCGCGGCGCCATGGTGGCGTCCACACGGGCCGCTTGGAGCAACAACCGCTCTGCTTCGGCGAAATCCTCGCGGAGTTCCGCATCGAAGCCCAATTCCATCCAGGCGAGGGAAAAATAGGGGTTGAGTTGGACGGCGCGGCGGGGGTTCCCGGCGGCGTATTGATACGCGGCATCGAGCGGGGCGAGTTGGGCGGCGCGTTGCAGATCGGCGGGTTTGGCCAACTGGAAGAAGCGTCCGGCCCAGGCGAGGCGAGCGATCGAGCAGGCGGCGGAGAGGAAGAGGAGTGCGGCGAGGAAGGCGGCGATTCTCATGTACATCTGTAATACATTGTGGAACAACGACTTATTTTCTCTCACCCGCTCAAGTTCGCGGCTGTGCTGACCGAAGAATAGGGTGTACGCCACGCATGGTGGCGCAGCCCGAAACGGAGTTTGTACTGTCAGGAGAAGCTATGACTCGCGTCAGTGTGAAACGGGGATGGAAGCTCTTCCCTTCGAAGCGTCTCGAAGCCGCGCTTGTAGTGGGGTTGGTGGCGCAATTGTCCATCGGATCAGCGGCCAGCCCTGTCATTGGGATTGTGTCCGCAGGGGGCAGTTTTGCCTTGGATACGGCGACGGTCTCGGGGAATGGGACGCTCTTCCATGGGTCCATGGTGGAAACGGTGAAGAGCACCTCAGAGCTAAGACTGCGAAATGGGGTTCGTCTGGTACTCGACACCGGCACGCGCAGCCGGGTTTACAGTGACCATCTGGTGTTGGAGAGAGGCACGGGGCAGATTGAGCGGGGGGCTGCCTACCGGATAGAAGCGGGACAGCTTCAGATTGAGCCCGGGCAGGGGCTCGCGAAAGTTTCCGTGATGGGTCCGCGTGTTCACGTATCGGCATTGGGTGGACCGGTGCGGGTGAGCAACGCCTCGGGCGTACTGATTGCGAGGCTGGAAGCGGGGCGCGGTCTGGATTTCGAGCCGCAGGAGGCGGGCGCGTCACCTCCGAGCACGGTTTCCGGCTGTCTGGTGAAGAAAGACGGCCGGTTGCTGTTGACGGACGACACGACCGGGGTGACATATGAAATTCAGGGGGGTGGGCTCGAGAAGGAGATTGGGAAAAAGGTACAGGTGACGGGTGCGCTGGACCCATCACGCGCGGCTGCGGAACTCACGGTTCACGCGACGCAAATCAAACGTTTGTCCGGACACTGCTCCATGAACGGGGCAGTTGCGGCCGCGGGTGGAGCGCCTGCGGGAGCGGGAAGCAGCGCCGGCGCTTCGGCCGGAGCGGCTGCCGGGCTCGGTATTGGAACGAAAGCAGTTATCGCTGGAGTCATCGTCGCCGGAGCGGCTACGGGGACGGCGGTCGGACTGACCCGCAACGACACACCTTCGATCAGCCAGTAGACCACTGAACCTCTCCTGTCTATGCTGAGCCCCGGTAGCCTCTTGTGCCGGGGCTCTTTTCCGCTACCTGCATATTTCGGCCTTCCCGCCGATGTAGGCTAGAGGAAGCTGTCCGCGCCTGCGTCCGTACCCTCCATAGGGAGTTTGTGCTCATGCGTGTGCTGTTTGCGCTGTTTGCGCTGTTTGCGTGTTCCTGCCTGCCGCTTTCGGCGGAAACCGTTGCCGGACGTTATATCGTCCAACTTTCCCAAGAGCCTCTGTCGGCCGTTGACGCGAAACCTCTCCGCGCACGGTCCGCCGCCCAACTGCAATCTCGCGCAGCCGCTGTTCGTGCGGAGCACAGCTTGCTGCGCTCCCTGCCGGCTTCGAGGAACGCCAGCGCTCCGCCATCGCGCTTTCGCCCACGTCGGTCAGCTTCGGCGAACTCTTGAAGCAACCCCAGATCGTGCGGGAGGTGACGGTGACCAACCTTGGCTCATCGGCTGACATCTTCCACCTGAGCTTGAACAGTTCCGGCGATCGCAGGCCCGTATTGTCTGACACCCAGATCGCTCTTGATGCGGGAGCCTCCCGGACATTCAAGCTGACATGGAATGACCCTACGCCGCCCGCCGTCGCATACCAGGGCTTTGTCGAGGTCACATCGGATTCCGAAGCCTTCGCTCGCCTGCCGTACTGGCTGGCCGTCCGGGATACTGTCCCGAAGCAGGTCGCCGTGCTCCAGTCGCCTGCCGGCGAAATCCGGGTGCGGAGAAGTCCTTTCTGATGAGGGTGGTGGATCAATCCTGGCTTTCGCTGTTGGAGCCCGCTCCCACCGTCACGGCGGCGTCGGGCGGCGGCACGGTGATCGAGGTGAGTCTGCCTGGGGATCCGTTCACCGGCGTGTACCGGGTGCGGGTACGGTTGGGCGATACCGCGGGTGTAACCATATTTCAAATCAAGGCCGGAGACGACACCTCCGAGGTGCGGATCGACGGTTCGGCGAACTGAGAGCAGCAGACGATTGCGCGCCGCATGCTATACTGGGCAGGTTGCCGTAAAGTGAAAGGAATTTGTAGTCTCCGATGAAAGCCGGAATTCATCCCGCCTATAACGAGTGCAATGTCATTTGTGCCTGCGGATCCACCTTCAAGACCCGCTCGACGCACAAAGGTGACATCCGCGTGGAAATCTGCTCAAGTTGCCATCCTTTTTTCACCGGCCGCCAAAAGCTGGTCGATACGGAAGGCCGCGTGGACCGCTTCAACAAGAAGGTGCAGCGTTCCCGGGAGATGCAGGAAGCCCGCAAGAAATAGAAAAGGCAGGCATTTTCGCCTGCCTCATTTCAAAAATCCGTTTCGGATCTCTCAGCAGCCGCCACCGCCCGCGCTGGCCTGCTTTTGCTTCTTGGCCCGTTCCTCGAGCATCTTCTCGTATTCCGCCTTCTGTTCGGGTTTGAGCATGTCTCGGATCTTGTCGCGCTGTTCGTGTTGAATCTGCTTCATTTCGGGATCCATCCGGTCCCGCACAGCCTTGAACCTGGCTTTGGTTTCATCGAGGATGAACACGAGGTTCGACAGTTGGGCAGGGGTAAGCTTGAGCCTGGTCTGCATCTCGTTGAGGTACATCTTGCGGTAGCTCTCATGGGGCGCCTTGGCGCTGACGGTGTTGACCGAATAGAGGCGGTAACCGAAGGCCCCTACCAGAGTGCCGCTCAGGAATACAAGCAGCAGGTACAGCCCAACCTTGGGTGAACTGGGTCTCATTGCCACGATACCTCTCCGCTGTTGTCCGGCACCACGTCGGAATACGCCAGAATGTCATTGGGATGCTCGCGCTCGAGCGCCTCGACATAGGAGGTTTGGAGCACCGAAGTCTGATGGTGCGGGACTACCAGAATGACAGCCATGGCGAGGCAAAGGGCGGCGGCGAAACTGACGAACATTCGAGTCCACCGGCCTAGCATCAACGGCAGAGTTTGCCGGGCTTCAATCTTTTGCCAGAGTTGCGGCATGAAGTTCGCGCTCCCGTCGAGATCGGGGCACGCCTGGCGGTATTCACGGAAGAGAACGTTTAACCTTCGATCCAACTCATCGTGTGTCATCCGAAACCCTCTCCCTTTTCACCATTCCCTATTCTACTCACTGCGCTCCTTGTGCGCATCCCGGTTTTCCATTACTGAAAACGCTTTCAGTACGCGCTGTCTGGCCCGAAAGAGGCGAACCTTGAGCGCATTCTCATTCACCTTGTAAACAGCTTCCAATTCCTTCAACGACAATCCTTCCACTTCCTTCAAAGTCAACAAGATCCGGTCTTCCTCGGATACACGGCCCAAGAGAGACTGGACGTACTCGCGCAGATTTGCCTTCTTCTGTTCCTCGGCCCGCCTCTTCCCGCCGGCATCGGCGTCGGCCATTTGAAGTTGTTGCTCGGAGAGGTCGGCCATGCGCGATTCGGGCCGCCGCTTCTGCCGCCGCATATAGTCATAAGCGGCATTGACGGTGAGGCGGTAGAGCCACGGTTCGAACACCTCAGGGGCGCGGAGTTGTTCGAGGGAGTAATAGAGCCGTAGAAAGACTTCCTGTCCGACATCCTCCACGTCCTCGGGCCTCCCAATAAGGCGCGAGATCGTGCCGAGTATCCGCTTGCGGTATACGTGCACGATCTCGTTAAAAGCGGCATCATCACCTTCTCTTGCCCGCTGTATAAGGCCAAAATCTATCAGCATGCCGCCCTTTGATCCGGCGACACGAGTTTCCTATCAGTAGGGCGTATCGCCAAATTGATAGGTTACTACGGGAACGAGGGGGATGATTGCGGTTGGTTACCGGATGGCGGCGCGGGCGCCGCCATGGCTGTCATCCGGCCAATCGCACGGCAGACGCCTGTGAGGGGTGGACGGCCATATCAGGCTCCATTTTCACAGGCTCTTCCACCATTGCAGTGGGTTGTCCATTGTAGATCACAATGGCTTCAATCAAATGGTCAATGGCAGACCGTCGCAGGTAGAGGCGGCGAAGTTCCTCGCGGACTCGCTGCGTACTCATATGGGGAGATGGCAATGCGTAAGGCATTGTACCTATTCTGAATGTACCAGTACTCTTATAACAATACCCTCATATGCGGGTATATCATACACTCGTTTGAGGGCATTTCGTCCCGTTCCTTTACCTCGAGACGCTCAACAGAAATGCTACCAAGTCACTGATTTGCTGCATGTTGTAGCCATCGAGCACGTTTTCCGGCATGATGGAGATTTTCGACAACCGTTTCCCCTTCACGTTTGACTTGAGAACCTCCACGGGACGCTCCTGGTCGCCGGTTTTGAGAATCATTTTTTTGCCGTCTTCCGAGACGAGGAGGCCGTTGATGGCATCTCCATCCTTGGTTTCGACAATCCAGCTCTGATACTGATCCGATATCGTTTTCGATGGCCAGAGAATGGCTTCGAGAATGTCTTTTTTCTGGAACCGGCTGGTCAACGTTGTCAGGTCCGGACCGAAATCCTTTCCGATGCCGCCATGCCGGTGGCAGGATGCACACTGGTCCTGAAACACCTTTCGTCCCTCCTCGGGTTTCGCCTTCGAAGTCATGGGATCAAACATCTGGTACTCAAAAATCT
>JADLBG010000774.1 GCA_020847895.1 Bryobacterales bacterium | reverse complement strand
GCCATTCTTCTTCCGAGGGCTGGCGGGTGGTGGCGACCCGGCACGCGGCCCGGTCGAGCGGGTGGATATCGGCGGTCTGGGCGAGGATGCCGCCGCTGATGGAGCGGATGGCAAGTCCGGCGATCCCGCCGGGCGGCACGGCGAGCAGGCGCAGGTTTTTCTTCGCGCGCAATACGCTGAGCGCTTCCTCGGAATAGCCTGGAGCGGCAATGGCTTCGATGAAGGTTTTGGCAATCTCCCTTGCGGTTTCCTCATCCACTTCTCGATTGAAGGCGAGGACGCCGCCGAAGGCGGAGACGGGGTCGGCCTCGAAGGCCTTGCGGTAGCTTTCGGCAAGCGTGGACTGTTCGGCGCAGCCGCAGGGATTGGTGTGCTTGATAACGGCTGAGGCGGGGTAGGAAAACTCCTGAATGAGCTGCCAGGCGGCATCGAGGTCCACGAGGTTGTTGTAGGAAAGCTCCTTGCCGTGCAACTGCGCCGCGCCGGCGATGCCTTCGGCTCCCTTCGAGTAGAGGGCGGCGGACTGGTGCGGATTTTCGCCGTAGCGCAGGGACATGCTTCGAGGAAGCCGCAACTGCAAGGCGGGGGGGAGCGGGGAAGGCTCGTCGACCAGAGCGAGGCGTTCGGTGATGGCGGAATCGTAGGCGGCGGTGAGAGCAAACGCCTTGCGGGCCAGTTTCCAGTGAGTGGGCGCGGTGAGTGATCCGTTGTGGGAGCGCAGTTCTTCGAGGAGTTGCGTGTAATCATCCGGGGAGACGACGACGGCGACATCCTGATAATTTTTCGCGGCGGCGCGGATCATGGTGGGGCCGCCGATATCGATGTTTTCGATGATGCGCTCGAGGGTGACACCCTCTTCGGCAGCCACTTTTTCGAAGGCGTAGAGATTGACGACGACCATGTCGATGGCGGGGATGCCGTGGGCGGCGATGGCTTGCAGGTGATCGGGTTTGGACCGCATGGCGAGGATGCCGCCGGCGATGCGGGGATGGATGGTTTTCACCCGCCCGTCGAGCATTTCCGGGAAGCCGGTGACCTCGCTCACGTCCTTCACGGGGAGCCCTTCGCCGCGGAGCAATTTGGACGTTCCCCCGGTGGAGATCAGTTCCACGCCGAGCGCGGAGAGACCCCGCGCGAATTCTACGGCGCCTGACTTGTCCGTCAAGCTTAACAATGCACGTTGGATTTTTGCCATGAGAAATTTTCATTTTCGCATGGCGAGGCGAGGTTACCGCTCCCAGCGCAGGCCGAGACGGAAGAGGCGTGGCGCGCCGGTGTTCGGAATGCCGGATACAGTGGCCGTCGGCTGCACGGCCCAGCCAACATAGAATTGGTGGTCCACCATGTTTTCCATCTCCGCCTGCGCGGAGAAGCCTTTGGCCAGGCGTTGCCGGACGCTGAATTGGAGGACCGCAAAGCCGGGGAGGATGCTCAGCCTCGTGTTCAGATCATCCTCGAATTGCCAGGCCACGGAGCGCAGTCCGAAGGTGGCCAGTGTCTTTCCTCGCACGTAGCTGAGTTGTCCGGAGCCCTGGTGCTTGGGAACCTGGGCAATGCGCAGTCCGGTCCGGTAGCGGGAATCGGCGAGAAGGTAGCTCAATTCCATATTGAAGGGACCGAAGCGCTGGCGGAAGTCGACTTCGGCTCCGCGGCTCAAGGCGGCGGCGGCATTCTGCCGCTGGCGGATGGTCTGGGCCGGAGAGACGCTGAGGGTGACGTTGGTGATGATGTCGCTGATGGAATTGCGGAACATGGTGACGCCGAGGCGGCGCGTCTCGCCGACCCAATCGGCTCCTGCCTCGACGCCGGTGAGGCCTTCCTGGTGGAGGTTCGGGTTGGCCTGGGTGACGGCGGTGCCGGCGCGAAACTCGCGGTAGAGTTCGTTGAGGGTAGGCGCGCGGAAGCTGCGGTAGACCGAGCCGTGGAGGCGCAGGGCTCCGAGTCCATAGGTGAGGCCGGCGCTGGGGCTGAGGAAGGTGCTGCCTTGTCCCGTGAATTGATGGCGCAAGCCGAGGATCATCCGCAGGGGGCCCTTATGGGCGTTCAGTTGACCAAAGACGCCGTGCTGCAATTGATTGCCGCCGCCGACACGGGCACCGGTCGGCACCAGAAAGTCGGTGGAAGTCCCCTCGACGCGGACGGCATCGGCTCCGGCGAGGATATCGAAGTTCGTGAAGGCGCGGCGATACATGAGCGCGCCGCCAGTCGCCTGTGAGGGCACCTTCTGCCGGGAGGTGAGGCGTTCGGAGTTGCGGCCGGCCAACACAGTGGAGAACGATTGACGATAGCCCTCGCGCGTGTGATAGCCGAGCAGGGAGAAGTTGTTGACGACGCCGCCCTCGTAGTGCGCGGATACGGTGCCCATGCTGGTGGAGTTGCCTTGCAGTTGGGTTCCGTTGTCTCTGCTCTCCATGTAGATGTCGGTCTTCACATAGAAGCGCTGCTTGCCGCGGAAGTAATCGAAACGGAGATACGGGGAGAGGAAATCGACGCCGGCTTTGGTGTCGGCGAGTCCGCGATAGGGAGAGGGAACGATGTAGTAGCCGCTGGTGGTGTAGCCGCGGAAATCGCCGGAGATAGCGAATTGCTGGAATGCCTGGGCGAAACTGGCGGTAAGCAGGCTTTGATTGGCGTTTCCGATGTCATAGCCAAGCCCGTAGTGGGTGCGTTCGGCGTTGGGGGAGAACATGGCGATGGCTCCGCCCATGGCGCGGTCGCCGAAGACGCTGGTGGAGGCTCCGCGCATCACTTCGACGCGCTCGATTTCCTCGGGAGCGAAGCGAGGCCACTGGACCCACCCGCCGAAGGGGTCGTTCACGGGGATGCCGTCCCAGAGGACGAGAGTACGACTTGCTCCGCTCGAGCCGATGCCGCGGAGGGAAACGCCTTGCGTGGTGGGATTGGCGACGAGGCTGGAGGAGCGGCGGAAGAGGCTGAAGCCGGGAACCATGCGCAGTTTGTCGTCCATGCTGACGCCGGGAATCTCTTCGAGGTCGAGAGGGGTGAGGACGGTGATGTTGGCGGGAGTTTCGGCTTTGATTTCACCGACGACGGTTACTGACGTCCGCACCGGTTCCAGTTTCTGTTCGCCTGTTGACGCCTGGTCCTGATGAGCCGGCAGGGGGAGGCTCAAAAGCGTTCCTGCCAAGAATGCGAGCAGAACTCCACCCTGCTTCGAGCGTGGGGCTTTTCGACAGGCTGAATACGATCTTGAAACTGGTTTCTTCATGGGGATACACAACGGTTCTTGCCCGCAGAGGTTTTACCTGGGCCAGATATTTCAGGATAGTATAAATGTCGCCGTTTTCAGGGAGTCGAATGTCTCTTTCCTGGGTGGCGAAGCGGAGGCGGGCGTTGCGGGAGGCGAGGCGCCAGCAGAGGAAGGCGCAGCATTCGATGGCGCGTTCGAGCCACTCCTCGCCGGCGGCTCCGGTTTCGAGATCGAGGAGCACTTCCACGAGATTGTCCTCTTCGCGGGCGAACTCGCGCACTTGCAGCTCACCGGTGTGGGCGGTGGCCTTCCAATCGACGTGGCGGGCGCTTTCGGTGGGCTCATAGGGGCGGATGCGGTAGAAATCGGAGCCGCGCCCCTGGAAGTGCGCTTCCATGTCGCCTTCGAGGGAGTGAAGCAGATCTTCGAAGCCTGTCTGGGCATCGATGGAGGGATAGACGAGCACCTCGCGGTGGAGGCGGACCTGCACGCGGCGCTCGGTGAATCCGAAGGGGAAGCGCGTGGTGAACTGATACTGGCTGTCGCCGTGCAGGCCGCGTTTGCGGAAGTAGACCGTGGTGAGGGCTTCCAATGTCGCGCCGCCGGGAACGATGGGGAAGTAGATCTGCGCGGGGGATTCTTCTTCATCGCTCGAGGCAAGGTGGATGGAGAAGGAAGGCATCCACTTTTTTGCATTGAGGAGTTGAATGCGGGCGGGAAGGCGGCGGGCTGCGAAGACATGCTCCGGCAGGAGGAGTTTGACTTCTAGTCCGGCGAGGGAGAGGCGGCTGACGAGGCCGGAGACGAGCATGGTGGAGAGCATGGCGGCGAGGAGGAGGAAGAGGAGGTTGTTGGCGGAAGCGAAGGCGGCGAGGCCGATGAGGAGGATGAGGGTGGTGAAAGCGAGCCCGCTCCAGGTGACCTGGTGGCGGACGCCGGATTTCCAGCGGCGGAGCCATTGCCAGAGTGTGTGGAATGGGTTGTAGCGGTTCACCTGTAGTCATCGTGGCATAGGGACGGTTGGAGTGTCGACGGACAGTCCGCCGGACAGACGCCCGCTCATGACACAAGAAGCACTTGAGGCCCGTCCCGCCTCCGATCCGGCTGAAGCGCACGTTGACGCTTGGCCAACTGATTGTCATGGGGATCATCTTTGTGCAGCCCACCGCCCCCATGCCTCCGTATGGAGCGATCCATGTTGTGGGTAAAGGGCACGTGGTGACGACGGTGCTCATCGCCATGTTCGCCATGTTGTGTACCGCCGTGAGCTACGGGCGGATGGCGCGGGCGTATCCGTCGGCGGGGTCGGCGTACACCTACGTAGGCAATGAGGTGCATCCGATTCTCGGGTATCTCACCGGATGGTCGATGTTGCTCGACTACGTGGTGAACCCGCTGATCTGCACGATCTGGTGCGCGAGCGCGGCGCACGATCTGTTCCCGGCGGTTCCGGGTTGGATGGCGGTGTTCTTCTTCGCCTCGCTGTTCACGATGATGAATCTGCGGGGGATTCAATCGACGGCGCGCACGAACCAACTTCTGACGGCGGCGATGGGAGTGGTGATCCTGTGGATGATTGCGGCGTCGCTCCATTACATTCTTTCCATTCCAAATCTTCCGGCGGTTGCCTGGCTGCGCCCATTCTATGACCCGCAGACCTTCTCTTTGCGCAATATTTCGACGGGCACATCGGTGGCGGTGCTGACCTACATTGGCTTCGACGCCATCTCGACGTTGAGCGAGGAGGTGCAGAATCCGCGGCGGAACATTCTTCTCGCGACGGTGTACACGTGCCTGATTATCGGGGCGCTTTCGGCGGTTGAGGTGTATGTGGCGCAGATGGTCTGGCCGGGGACGGAGCCGTTTCCGAACAACGATACGGCATACGTGCATATCGCGCGGCGGGCGGGCGGGGACGGTTTGTTTCATGTGATTACGTGGACGCTGGTGGTGGCGACGATCGGGTCCGGGTCAGGGGCGCAGCTTGCGGGGGCGAGGCTGCTGTACGGCATGGGGCGGGATAACACGATTCCCAGGAGTATTTTCGGATCGCTGCATCCGAAAACATTGATTCCAGCGAACAATGTGATCTTCATCGGATTTGCGTGTCTTATCGGAGGGCTGGTGATGAGCTACCAGTTGGGGGCCGAATTACTGAATTTCGGGGCGCTGATCGGGTTCATGGGCGTGAATCTGAGTTCGCTGCTGCGGTATTGGATTCGCGCCGGGGAGCGTCACTGGTCGCATCTCATCACGCCATCGGCCGGGCTGCTGGTGTGTTTCTATCTGTGGATCAGCCTGAGCCATGCGGCGCAGGTTGCGGGGTGGATCTGGCTGATTACGGGGATTGTTTATGGGGCTTGGAAGACGTCGGGTTTCCGTAAGGACATGCCGCGTTTCGAGGAGACCGTAGAGTAGGCGGCGCGCTGGGCGAGGCGTGGGATGCCGAGACGGCTGCAATCGTCCGCGAAGCCGGGTAGCGGGCCTTGCCATTCGAGTTCATCGACGGTTTCGAATACCGGCACGTCCCTTCGCAGGGTGGCAAGCGTGCGGAAGAGGAGAGCGGCGTCCCATTGGGCGAACAGGACGGCGGAGAGACGCCGGGCTCCGCGAATCGAGGGATGCCATTGACGCCAGTCCTTTGGAATCTGCTCGAAGTGCGGGTATTGAGAGAGGGTGAGGGATGCGGCCTTGGGTCCCCATCCGGGCAGTCCCGGGTAGCCATCGGCGGAGTCGCCGACGAGGGCGAGGTAGTCCGGGATGGACTCCGGCTTGACGCCCCATTTTTCGATGACGGCGGCTTCGTCGCGAAGGATGCCGCGGCGGCGATCGAGTTGGACAATGCGGGCTCCGGCGACGCATTGGGCCAGGTCCTTATCGGGAGTGCATACGAAGACTCGTTGGACTCGGACGTCGCACGCGGCTTGCGATGCGGCGGAGGCGAGGGCATCGTCGGCCTCGTAGCGGACCATGGGCCAGACCAGGACGCCCATCAGCGCGAGGGCTTCTTCCAGGATGGGGAATTGGGCAAGCAGGTGTGCGGGGACACCCTCAGCAGTTTTGTAACCGGGATAGAGTTCATTGCGGAAGGATTCGACGACGTGGTCAGTCGCCACGCCTACGTGAGTGGCTCCGTCCTCGAGCATCCCGAGGATGGATTGCAGGACGCCGCGTACGGCTCCGACTTCGTTTCCCTGCTGATCGAGCGCGGAGGGGACGGCAAAGAAGTGGCGGAAGAGTTCGTAGGTTCCATCGACGAGATGCACATCCATAGGCGGCGTAGCTCCTCATTTACAATAGACGCATGAAGTCACTCGTCGCCGCGTTGCTGCTTACCGTTTCGGTCCATGCCGCCGGTTGGAAGAATCTTTTCGATGGGAAGGATCTTGACGGCTGGAAGATGGCGGGGCCGGGGAGTTTCAGCGTGGAAGATGGGATGCTGAGGACGCACGGAGGGATGGGCCTTCTGTATTACACGGGGGAGAAGTTCGGGAACTGCACGATCCGGGTTGTGTTCAAGACGACCGGAGATCATGACAATTCCGGGGTATTTATCCGGCTGCCGGAGCAGCCGAAGGATCCGTGGTACGGCGTGCACAACGGGTATGAGGTGCAGATTGACGCCGCGGGGGATGACTGGCACTCGACTGGAGCGCTCTATTCGTTGAGTAAGGTGACGGCGCGCAATCAGAAGCCGGTGAATGAGTGGAACACGATGGACATTATCCTCAAGGGCCAACTGACTACTGTTCTGCTGAACGGGAAGAAGATCAATGAATTTCGGGGCTATCAGCCGGTTCCGCCGCGCAAGCAGTGGTTCGAGCCGGTGCGCGGCCCGCGGCCGGACGAGGGCTACATCGGGCTGCAGAATCACGATGGCCGCTCGACTGTCTACTTCAAGATGATCAGTGTGAAGCGGAAATGACGCCGGTTCCGTGTGTTACTGATTGTCGAAGGCGATTACGGCCATGCGCCCGTCCGTGGCGAGGCTGTCTCCGGTGGCGTTCGATAGTTGTTTGGGTACGGCGGGGCGATCCACGTAGTAGACGGCTTGCACCTTGCCGGTGTAAGTGAGATCGGAGACGACTTTGTCGCGTTCGTCATCGATGCGGGAGATGACGCGATGGATGAAAGTCCGGTCCTGCTGGGAGAATGAGATGCCGTTGTCATGGGTGGAAGAGGCGACCCAGACGGGCACTCCATTGTAGCCGGCGGGGCGGGAAAAGATACGAAGGTGATGGCGGCGGGCGAAGGTATCGTACTGTTTTTCCCAGTTCATATCCGACTTCCTGCCGTCGAGCAGGAGGGACGACATGGGGGCTTCTTTGTAGCCGCGGTCTTCGACGAGGGCGCGGAAGGTTTCAAAGCCGGAATCGCGGTTGGTGTTGAGAGCAAGGGTCCAGCCGGCTGCCTGGAAAGCAGCCTCGATTTGTTCGCGGGTTCCGAGGAACATGAGGTTGGTAATATCGCTCGGCTTGGGAGGCTTTTCGGCGATGGTTTGAAACGGCTGGGCGTTGACGAGGTCAACGAGTGGTTGAGGCGGGGCGGCGGGTTCCCAAACGGCTGGTCCGGGAGCGCCGTTCCAATCTACGCTGGCGGTGACGCGCACGGTGAGTTCGACGCCCACATCCATGAAGATTTCGGAGTCCGGCTCCTGGAGGAGGGATTTCTTAATGTTTTCGAGGAAGCCTCCCCATTTTCGGCCGATCTCCTGATCGAGTTTGGCGGAGTACGTTTCGGAAGCGACAATCCCTTGGATGTTTCCATTGCCGTCGACTTTTTCCCTGGCGTTATCCACGCCGGCGACGATGGTTTTCACGTTCGCCTTGTTTCCCGAAGTGTCGGCGAGGGAGGTGAAATCGAGGAGAAGGGCGGCGCGTTCGGTAGCGCTGGGAGCGGGCGTGGCTGTCTTCACCGTTCCATTGAGAAGCGTCCCGGGCCAAACAATAATCCGGCTGTCTTTTCTGACAGGGGCGATGACTTCGGCCTGGACCGGATCGCCGGCTTTGGACACCTTGCTGCCCACCTTGGTTTTCAGGCGAACGGAAATTTCCGTGCCGGCGACGATGGTGGTGGCCTGAACGTGGCGGGACAAAAGGGCCAAGAGAAGAAGAGTTGCTGTTCTCATGGTCAATGCACCAGGTAGCCGGAGGCTCCGATGACGACGCCTAATGCGGCGGCTAGAACCCCGCCAACGGGGAATAGTCTCTTCCTGGAGATGAAGTAAAGGGACGTCATGACGAGGCCGATTTCGAGGAGCCCTTCTCCCAGGTCAAAGCGCAGGGCTCTTTGTTCGGCGACTTCACTTTCGGATTCCTTCTTCTTCGCTTCTGCTTGAATCTCCTCGGATTCCTTGTCATAGCGCAGTTGCTCGGAGGCGTAGCGCTCGAGCATTTTCGGGGCTTCCGGGCTTGCAGTGCCCAGCACGCTGACGAGTTCGCGGCCGAGTTCGACGGAGTGGTATTTCATGCGCTTGGCCTGGTAGAACGACCACTGATCGTTGGCGGCGGAGCGCTCCATGACAGCGGCGGTATGCGCGCGGTGGGAGGAGATGGTGATGACGGCGAGAACCACGGCGATTATACCGGCGAGGACGCCGACTCTCTGGCCGAAGGGGTCATGAGGTTCACCCTCTTCGCGATGCACTTCCAGTTCCGGCATAATCCGCCAGTGTAGGGCGGAAGGTTCGGCCGGGACAATCGCCTGGGTGGGACTAGCGACGCAGCCGTGGGCAGGCTATGGGGCGGTGAAAAAAATTCGCAACCTTCCCCTGCGCCGGCAGTATTCTGCTATGAACGGATCAGACACGGAATAGCAGAGTGGCCCAGCAGACCGACGATCAATTGATGAACCGGGTGAGGGATGGCGAGGTGGACCAACTCGCCACGCTCTTTGAGCGGCACCACCGTCTTCTTTACCGGTTTTTCTATCATTTATGCGGGTCAGGGGCGCTGGCCGAGGATCTGACGCAGGAGGTTTTTTTTCGCATGTTGAAGTTTCGCGGCACGTTTCAGGCAGGCAGCCGGTTCAGCCCGTGGATGTACCAGATTGCGCGGAACGCGCATGTGGACCAGATGCGGAAGAAGCAAATGGAGATGCCGCTGTTCGATGAGCGAACGGAGCGGGAGTTGGAGCCGGTGGATCCGGGGTTGTCGGCGGAGTGGCGGCTGATGAGGGGGAGCGACCTGGCGATTCTGCGCAAGGCGCTGATGCGGCTGCCGGCGGAACGCAGAGAACTGCTGGTGCTGAGCCGGTGGCAGAACCTGCGGTATGAGGAAATCGGCGGGATTGTGCAGTGCGACGCGGCGGTGGTGAAGAGCCGGGTGTTCCGGGCGATGAAGCAGTTGAGCGAGATTTTCTTTCGGATGTCGGGAAGGAAGGCGGCGTCATGACTTGCGAGCAGGCGAAGGAGCGGATGGTGGACCGGTGGATTACGGGGCTCGATGAAGCAGAGCGGATGGGACTCGACAGTCACGTGGCGGAGTGCGCCGAGTGCCGGGAGGAGCAGGAATCGTTAAACGCCCTGTGGAATGGGTTGGGGGACCTGCCGCTGGAGGCGCCTAGCCGGAACCTGCGCACGAATTTCTATCAACTGATGGACGCCTACCGGCTGGGGCAGGCGGAGCGGAGCGAGGAGAGGAAGGCTCGGTTGAGGATGCCCGCGCCGGCGCGCCGGGCAGGATGGTGGCCGGCGGCGGTGGCGGCAGGTGTGGCGCTGGTATTCGGACTGACGGCGGGTCACATGTATACGGCGCGGAACAGGGACGAGCAAACGATATCGCAGTTGAATACGGAGATGCAGCACATGCGGCAGTTAGTCACTTTGTCTTTGCTACAGCAGCAATCGGCGAGCGACCGGTTGCAGGGGGTTAGCTACAGCGTGCGCATGGAGCCGGCGGGCGATGAGGTGCTATCAGCGCTGTTACGCACATTGAACCACGATCAGAACGTGAATGTGCGGCTGGCCGCGGTGGATGCGCTACGGCAGTTTTCCAATAAGGCTCCGGTGCGGCAGGGACTGCGCGACGCCATTTTGCACCAGGATTCGCCGCTGGTGGAGATTGCCCTGATCAACTGGGCGATGGACACCAGAGATTACGGGTCGGTGGAGGCGATGGAGAAGCTCGAGAAGGAAACGGACTTGCATCCGGCGGTGAAGGAGCGACTGGCAAGGGCTCTGGAACGGCTGCGGATGAATTGATCAGTTCTCAGTTCAAAGAAAGGGAGACTCGAATGAAACGCATACTTGGAGTGTGTCTGCTCTCGGCGATGGCATTGCCGGCCAGCGTCGAGGACAGAGAGACGATCCGTCAGACATATCCTTATACGGCCAAACTGGACGTGGAGAACGTCAACGGATACATTCACGTGACGGGTTACAGCGGCAGCGCGATTCAACTGGCGGCGAACCGGAAGACGGAAGCGAAGGACAGCGCCGCGCTCGAGGCGGCGAAGCGTGAAGTACGGCTTGACGTGACCTCGAGCGGAGGGGTGTTGCGGGTGTGCATCGATGCGCCGTGGAAGGATTGCGGCGATCCGGAG
>JADLBG010000773.1 GCA_020847895.1 Bryobacterales bacterium | reverse complement strand
GGTACCAGCGGACTACCTGGGGCCGGCGCCACAGATAGGGATTCGGCGCAACCAGAATGTGGACGAGCCGCGAGAAGGGGAAGACCCAGATAATCAGGAACGCATTGACAATGTGAAACTGGATCAGCGCGGGCATGGCCGCGACCACCGCCATGTTCGGGTTCAGCTTGGCAACCGACCACAAGTAGGGCGTCACCGCGATGGCGAACCATGACGACCCCCAGGGATACATCATTGCGATGCCGATGCCCGAGAGCACTTGCAGAAGCAGCAGCGTGAGCACCACCCAGTCACCGGGCGACGTCACCAGCGCGATCTTGTGGTTGGTGTGGCGCCGTAACATGGCGGCAGTCAACCCGGCCAGAGTCAACAATCCGGCCGCGAGCATACCCGCTTCCATGACCCACAGCCGGAGTGGAATCCTGGCCCACCACTCCACTTCGCGAGGGATGAGAAAAGCGGCGATGTGCATCCCGAGCACCGTCAGGATTCCATAATGGAAGGGCATCAAAGCCCAGAAATGCTGCCGGTTTTCTAGGAATTGGCTGGAAAGGCTCGAGTAGGTGAACGCGCCGGTCCGGTATCGCACGATCGTCATGAGGAAAAAAACGACCAGCGACACATACGGCAGGGCAACAAAAAAGAGTGCGTAAAAATAGGCTGATAAATTACTCATGGCCATCTCCCGTGAGAATTGTTTCCGGAACAATCTCCGCAATCTCTCTGCGGAGGGCAACAACAAGGGGAAGGAACGAACTCTCCGTCTTGGTCAAGCCGTCACGCAGCTTTCCGAGCGCGGGCAGCACGTGCTTTCGAATGAAATCGGCGCGTTCGTCTTCCGGCATGCGGTCAATGAGTTGCAGAACGTGGGAAAAGTGGTCAGGCAGTTCCTGCGATTCCGGCACGCCATGGGTTCTCAACTCGGCCCGCAGCTTCACCAAAAAATCGCCGCGGTCGTAGTTTTCGCCGAACAGGTGCCAGCCGATATCGAGCGTCGTATCGGGATTCCAATCGAAGGTCTGGGTATAGAGTTCCTGCAACGCCTCGACCGGCAACCCGTCGATCGTCCGCAGAAATTCCTCCATCTCCGCGGAAGGCGCCGCGGCGGCGCACGCGCGGGCCGACGCGTGGTAGTCCGGTGAGGGATACGCCAGTAAGGCAGCCCACTGCGACAGACTCATAGTCCCCTCCTTGGACTTTCCATGAACCCGAACCCGACCCCCTGCTTGTGGGCCAGCGGATCCTCGAGCATTTCCACCGCCTGCTCGCGGTGCATGGGCGGAATCACGAACCGGTCATCGAAGGTGCACAGCGACGTCAGTTTGTAGATCGCCTCGGCTTCAGCGGGAGAGCAATCGGCTTCCCGCAGCATTCTCTCCGCCGTGGCCATGTCCACGTCGCCGACGGTGACCGCCCGCCGGTACCAGCGAACAGCCTTCTGCTTGCGCAGCGCGTAGCGGACCTTGCCCGCGTTGCCCGCGCCGAACATCGAAGCCATGTACTCGATGGGCGCCCGCGCGTCGTCGATGTCGTGGAACAGATCCTCGGAGATGTTATCCACTGTCGTTCCGGTCTTCTGCGCCATCACCGGCGCCATCGGCGGCACGTAGAACAGCATCGGCAGCGTCCGGTACTCCGCGTGCAGCGGCAGCGCGATCTTCCAGTCCTTTACGAACCGGTAAGTAGGCGACTTCTGCGCGGATTCCACCACCGAGTCGTGAACGCCGTTTTGCCGCGCGGCGGCGATCACGGCCGGATCGTTCGGATTGAGAATCAGCGAACGCTGGGCTTCGATCAACTCGTCCTGCGGAAGGCCGGCAACCTCGCGGATCCGGTCCGCGTCGTAGAGCACGACACCCAAGTAGCGGATGCGTCCGACGCACGAGTGGAAGCACGCCGGCGCCTGCCCCGTTTCGAGACGCGGGAAACAGAGGATGCACTTTTCGGACTTGCCGGTCTGCCAGTTGTAGTACATCTTCTTGTACGGGCAGGCGGCAATGCAGGCGCGCCAACCGCGGCAGCGCTTCTGATCCACCAGCACGATGCCGTCCTCGCCCCGTTTGTGCAGCGCTCCCGAGGGGCACGACGCCACGCAAGCCGGATTCAGGCAATGATTGCAGATGCGGGGCAGGTAGAAGAACATGAGCCGTTGCACGGCGAACATCTGCGCGCGCTGTTCCGGGTTCAACTGAGCCAGGTTGGGATCATTCTCGGCATAGACCGGAGAGCCGCCCATGTCGTCGTCCCAGTTCGGTCCGGCCTTGATCTGGATCAGGTCCCCCGTCACCATGGAAATCGGCACGGCCGTTGGCTGGTCCGGACCTTCCGGCGCGTTGAAAAGATGTTGGTAATCGTAGGTCCACGGCTCGTAATAGTCGTCCATGGACGGCTGGTGCGGATTATGGAAGATATTGAAGACCGTCTGAGTCTTGCTGGTGGAACGCAAGTGCAGATTGCCGTCTTCGACGACCCAGCCGCCGTGGTATTTCTCCTGGTCTTCCCACGCCGTCGGGTAGCCCGTGCCGGGCTTGGTCTCGACGTTGTTCCACCACATGTACTCGGTACCTTTACGGTCCGTCCAGATATTCTTACAGGCGATGCTGCAGGTGTGGCACCCGATGCACTTGTCCAGGTGGAACACCATCGACATTTGAGCGCGAACGTCCATAGCTCTTCCTTTCCTCTACCAGCGCAGATCCGACAGCTTGCGAACCAGCACGTGTGTATCGCGGTTCACACCGGTCGGACCCCAATAATTCAAATGGAAGGTGAACTGCCCGTAGCCCCCCATCATCAGATTCGGCTTCAGCCGCACGCGCGTCAGGCTGTTGTGCCCGCCGGCGCGGCGGTATCCACGCAGCGGCGACTTC
>JADLBG010000772.1 GCA_020847895.1 Bryobacterales bacterium | reverse complement strand
TTGATGCTCCGCGAGGTCCAGACCATGATCGCTCAGGGTGACTTGTCTCCGGAGATTGTCCGGCTGCACTGGTTTCAACGGGATCCGGGAAGCGGAGAGACAGCCGTCACGACAGCGGAACTCGACGAGAACGGCGCATTCGGCGATTGGCCTGAAGACTTTGACGCGATTGCCATTGATTCGGAGAAGCGCTATCTCGATGCCGTGGAAGCGCGGAGCAAGTATTCGTGAGTGAAAGAAAATCCAAGCGCCTTGTTATCGACGCCTGTGTCGTTCGCGCCGCCGGCGACAAGGAGCAGGGAATTTCATCGAAGTGCCGGCGCTTCCTTGACGAGACTTTGAGGATCTGTGATCGCATGGTGATGACTCCCAAACTCCGGCAGGAATGGAACAAACATCAATCGCTGTTTGCAACCAAATGGAGAGCCAGCATGATTGCCAGGAAAAAGATGGTTCCCATCCAGGATTCGGGAGATGTGACCTTGCTCATCGAAGTTCAGGATGCGGCTGAATCCGGTGCAGGGCGACGGGAGATGACCAAGGATATCCACTTGATGGAAGCGGCGCTTGCCACGGATCACATTGTCGTCACTATCGAGCGCGATTCATTCGCGAGGTTTGAGCGGATCAAGGCTAAGGTCCCTCGCCTCGCCGGTGTTCAAGTGTTCAATCCAACCTCCGGGAAGCCGCTGTAGACACATGTGTCATCATATTCATTTCTCATGGAAACTCTGAAGCCCGGTAGTCCCGAGGAACTGGCCGCCATGCTGGGCGAGGCCGGCTCGGCCGGGAGAGCGGTCGAATTATCAGGCAACGGGAGCAAGGGCAGGGCGGGAGGCTCCGTCGAGGCCGCCCGGACGCGCATTTCGCTCTCCGGTCTGGACCAGGTTCTGATGTACGAACCGCGGGATCTTACGGTGAGCGTGGGAGCCGGCATGCCGTATTCGCGCTTCACGGAAATGCTCGCCAAGGACGGCTATATGGTTCCGCTCGATCCGCCGTTTGCCTCAGAGGCGACAGTGGGAGGGGTGGTGGCGTCGAACTCGAGCGGGCCGCGGCGGCGTCTGTTCGGCACGGCGCGCGACCTGGTGATCGGCATGAAGTTCGCCACCATCGAGGGGAAACTGGTGCAGTCGGGCGGGATGGTGGTGAAGAACGTGGCCGGACTCGACATGGGGAAACTGCTGATCGGATCGCTGGGCACGCTAGGCGCCATCGCCGTGCTCAACTTCAAGCTGATCCCGCTGCCCGCTGCTTCGCGCACGTTTCTCTTCGAGTACGCCGGCCTCAACGAGGCGATCGCCCTTCGCGACCGCATCCTGCACGGTGTTTTGCAGCCCGTGGCGATCGATCTCTTGAATCCGCCCGCGACGCGGGGACTGGGGCGCAAGGGTTGGCTTGTGGCGATTGGCGTCAGCGGCAACGAGGCCGTGCTGCGCCGCTATGCGCGGGAACTGGCGGGGGGCGAGGCGGTGGAAGGAGAGGCGGAGCGCGTGTTCTGGGACTATGTTCGCGAGTTCACGCCACGGTTCTTGGCGGGCCGCCCCGATGGGGTGATGGTGCGGAGTTCGCTTACGCTGTCCGCGATGGAAGCGGCGCTGCAAGGGCTGCCCGGCGCGGTGGTGGCAAGGGCGGGGAATGGTGTCTGCTATACGCATTGCGAGAGTGTCCGGGAGGCGCAAGGAGCGCTCGGGACGGGGCGGGCCGTGATGGAGTATGGGCCGGTTTCGCGCGATGCATCGCTCGTCATGTGGCCGCAAATTGACTCCGGCTTCCCGGTCATGCAAAGAATCAAACAGATGCTCGATCCGAAGAGTCTCCTGAATCCCGGAAGGTTCTATGGCCGCTTCTGAATTGCCGGTTCTCCGGGATCTGGACAAGCCGCAACAGAAGGATTTGGACCGCTGCGTGCATTGCGGCCTGTGTCTCAACTCCTGCCCCACGTACCGGGTGCTGGGAGTCGAGATGGATTCGCCGCGAGGACGCATCTACCAGATGGTGCAGGTGCACAACGGCGCGGAGATCAGCGCCTCCTACCAGCAGCACCTGGACCTGTGCCTGGCGTGCCGGGGCTGCGAAACGGCGTGCCCATCCGGCGTACAGTACGGCCGGTTGATCGAGGCGGCGCGCGCGGAAATTGAAAACAGAGTGCAACGTCCGTTTCTGACGCGGTTGCTGCGGCGGTTCGTTTTCGGAAGCCTGCTGCCTTCGCCGGCGCTATTGAAAATGGCGGCGGCGGGCATGTACGTCTATCAGAATTTCGGGCTGCAAGCGCTCGCGCGCGGTCTGGGCATCCTGAAGTTGATGGGGAAGATGGGGGAACTCGAGAAACTTGCGCCGCCGGCGGAGTTTCCTACTTTCTTTTCGGCGTATGGGAAGGTGTTTCCGGCGGAAGGCGAGCGCAGGCACAAGGTTGCCCTGCTCGGCGGATGCATTGCGAACATCAGCTTTGCCCGGCTGAATGAAGCCACCGTGCGCGTGCTTCAGAAGAATGGATGCGAAGTCCACGTGCCGCGGGGGCAGACATGCTGCGGGGCGCTGCACGTGCACTCAGGCATTCGCGAGGACGCGCGGCGGCTGGCGCGCCGGAACATCGATGCGCTGCTTGGCGAAGGCTTCGACGCGATCCTCACGAACTCGGCGGGCTGCGGTTCAACCCTGAAGGAATACAACGAACTGCTGGAACACGATGAGGCGTACAAGGCCGGGGCGGAGAAGTTCGCCAGGCTGGTGAAGGACATCAACGAGTTCCTTGCCGCCATCGGTCTCAATCCGCGCATGGGCAATCTGCCGCTGAGGGTGACCTATCAGGATTCCTGCCATCTGGCGCACGGGCAGAAGGTGCGCGCGGCTCCGCGGCAGTTGTTGAAGGCCGTGCCCGGGCTGGAGTTTCAGGAGATGCCGCTCTCCGATTTGTGCTGCGGCTCGGCGGGCATCTATAACGTGCTGCAAACCGGGATGTCGATGCAGGTTCTGGGACGCAAGATGGAACTGGCGAATTCCGTGCCGGCGAATGTCATTGCAACGGCGAATACGGGCTGCATGCTGCAACTACGCGCCGGAGTGGCGATGCACGGCAAGGGGCAACGCGTGGCGCACGTGATCGAAATCCTGGACGAGGCCTACCGGAAAGCATGACGAAATTTCTGCTTCTGCCGGCTGCGGCAGCGGCGGCGCAAACGCCGGAGCCGGCCGCGGGCAAAGAGGCAAAAAGCAGTCTGGGCGGGCAGGCCGAAGACTTCACCTACTTCCACAGCAGATCCCGGGATTCTTTTGATGGCTTGGCGGAGGGAACGCCGCCAAAGGCTTCGCCGCCGGGAATCACACGGCGGAGTTCGACGTGGACGAGGACGCGGCGATGTTGGGGGTGAAGACGGGCGCAGCCTTGCTGACGGCGGCTTTGGGCGGCGGTCCTCCGGTTACACCAATACCGTAAAGGCTGTTTCGGTACGCTCCACCGGGCGGTACAGCGTATCACGTTCGACTGGTTCGCGGCCGGCCGCCTGGATTAACCGAAGCAGGTCGCCGCGCCGGAGCGATTGTGAAGTGGTGGCCCCGGCATCGTGGTAGATCTTTTCTTCCACCACCGTGCCGTCGATGTCGTCCGCCCCGAAGCGCTGGGCGACCTGGGCGATGCGCGGCGTCATCATGACCCAATAGGACTTGATGTGCGGGATGTTGTCGAGCATGAGGCGCGACACGGCGATATTCTTCAGGTCATCGAAGCCCGTGGTTTTCGCAATGTGCTGGAGCGGCGTGTTATCGGGATGGAAGGCGAGCGGGATGAAGGTGACAAAGCCGTGCGTCTCGTCCTGCAGGGAGCGAAGTTTTATAAGATGGTCCACGCGATCGTCAGCCGTTTCGATGTGGCCGTAGAGCATGGTGCAATTGGACTTGAGCCCCGCCTGGTGGGCGATGCGGGCCACGTTGAGCCACTCGTTGCCGTCGATCTTGTGATCGCAGATGATGCGGCGCACGCGTTCGCTGAAGATTTCGGCTCCTCCGCCGGGCATGGAATCCATGCCGGCGTCGCGGAGGCGCTCGAGGGTTTCGCGGATGCCGATTTTCTGGCGCTGGGCGAGGTAGGAGATTTCCACCATCGTGAACGCCTTGAGGTGGACCCGCGGATAGCGCTGTTTGAGGCCGCGCAGCATCTGGCAAAACCAATCGAGCGTGAGTTCGGGGTGCAGGCCGCCGACGATGTGGAACTCGGTTGCCGCTTCGGAATAGCCCTTGCCTGCCACTTCCCACACCTGTTCCAAGGACATCGTGTAGGCTTTGGGATCGCGAGCCTTCTTGCCGAAAGCGCACAGCCGGCAGGAAGCGACGCACACATCGGTGGGGTTGATGTGGCGGTTCACATTGAAGAACGTGGTGTTGCCATGCAGACGCTCGCGCACGATATTGGCCATGTGGCCAATGGCCAGGATGTCCCGCGAGCGGTAAAGGGCCATGCCGTCCTCGAAGGTGAGCCGTTCGCCGGCCCGCACTTTGTCGAGGATGGGAAGCAACCGCTGATCTTCAAAATTGGGTTCCAGTTGCATTCAGGTTGATTCCGGGTCAGGCGCCGCGTTGGAAGAAGACGATATCCGCGGCCCAAAACACAAAGAATAGCATGCTGACCCAGCCATTCACGGTGAAGAAGGCGGCGTTGACGCGCGAAAGGTCGTTCGGTTTTACGAGCCCGTGCTCGTAGAGGAGGAGAGCGGCGACAATGGCGGCGCCCAGCCAGCTTGCGGTTCCGAGGCGGAAATCCACCACGAGCGCGGCGAGGCAGAACAGCATGGTTGCGTGGAAGAACCGCGACACCCGGAGCGCTCCCGCGATGCCGAAACGGCGGGGAATGCTGAACAGGCCGGATTGGCGGTCGAAATCGTAATCCTGACAGGAATAGATGATGTCGAAGCCCGCGGTCCAGAGGGTGACGGCGGCGGTGAGCCAGAGGATTCTCGCGTCCAGGGACCCGCGGATGGCGATCCAGGCGGCGGCGGGGGCGATGCCGAGCGAGAACCCAAGCACTACATGCGAGAGGGCAGTGAAGCGCTTGGTGAAAGAATAGAAGAAGATGACGCCGAGCGCGAGCGGAGCCAGTTTCAGGCACAGCGGATTGAGCGCGGCTGCCGCCGCGAAGAATGCCGCCGAGGAGACGGCGGTGAAGCCCCAGGCGAATTTGCGGCTGAGCAGCCCCGCGGGTATGTGGCGCGTTTTCGTGCGCGGATTGCGCGCGTCCACTTCGGCGTCCAGCAGGCGGTTGAACGCCATCGCCGCCGAACGCGCCCCGACCATGGCGAGCACAATCCAGGCGAGTTTGAGCGGGAGTCCGGCGAGCGGGTATCCATCCTCGCGCCAGGCGAGCAGGGCTCCGGTGAGCGCGAAGGGCAGGGCGAAAATGGAGTGCTCGAATTTGATCATGTCGAGCGTCAGGCGAACCCGGTGGAGGAAAGAGGACATTTCAGAGTTTTACCCGAGGGCTGTTACCATTTTATTTCATGCCGCGGCTTGCTCTCATTGTGATGATTGGATGGATATGGATGACGGGATGTAACCGGCAGGGTTCCTCGGGAGACGCGATTTCTCTGAAGCCGGTGACGCTGCCCGGCGGACAGCAGGTGATGGCGGAGGTGATGCTGCGGACGGAGGATATGATGCGGGGCATGATGTACCGCTCGTCGCTGGCTCCCGATCGCGGGTTGCTGTTCGTGCACGGGCGTCCGGGCAAGTACACCTACTGGATGCACAACGTGCGTGTTCCGCTGGATATCATCTGGATGGACAGCGGGCGCCGGATTGTGGAGATGTCGCTCAATACGCCGCCGTGCCTGGAGCAGGACCCGGTGAAGTGCCCGCAGTATGGGGGCAAGGAGGATGCGCGGTTCGTTCTGGAACTGGCGGGAGGAATGGCGGCGAAATACGGCTTGGCCGTTGGGCAGATTGTGAGTTTCTAAGGCAGGTTCATGGATCAGGAACAGATTCGACAATTGCTGGAGCAGGTGCGCTCGGGCGCGCTGGACGTGGACGCCGCCATGGCGCGTATGAAGCACATGCCGTTTGAAGACCTGGGATTCGCCAAGGTGGATCATCACCGGGCTCTGCGGCAGGGGGCGCCCGAGGTGATCTTCGGGAAGGGCAAGAGTCCGGCGCACGTGCTGGCGATCGCGGAGAAGCTGCTGGAGCGCGGCGCGAACCTGCTGGTGACGCGCGCCGATGAGGCAGCCGCCGAACGGCTTACGGAACGCTTTCCGGAAGGGGAGCATTTCCCGTTGAGCGGCGCATTTCGTGTGTGGCGGGACCGCACGATGCGCGGGAGGGGGAAGATTGCCATAGTGTGCGCGGGAACCAGTGATATTCCAGTCGCCGAGGAGGCGCGGGTGACCGCGGAGGTGATGGGGAACGAAGTGGAGTCCATTTACGATGTCGGGGTAGCGGGGATCCATCGCCTGCTGCATAACCTGGACCGGCTGTCCGAGTCGAAGGTTTGCGTATGCGTGGCGGGGATGGAGGGGGCGCTGCCGAGCGCTTTAGGGGGGTTGGTGGGGTGCCCGGTGATTGCCGTGCCGACGTCGGTGGGCTATGGGGCGAGCTTTCACGGGTTGGCGGCTCTGCTCGGCATGCTCAATAGCTGCGCGAGCAATGTGACGGTGGTGAACATTGACAACGGGTTCGGCGGGGGGTACGTCGCCAGCCTGATCAACCGCGCGTGAGAGGGGGCGGAATGGAACGCGTCTGTTTTATCCTGCGAGTGAAAAAAGACCGGTTGGAGGAATACCGCGAACGGCACAAGACGGTGTGGCCGGAGATGCTGGAGGCGCTGCGGGAAACGGGTTGGACGAACTACAGCCTGTTTCTGCGGGAGGACGGGCTGCTGGTGGGATACCTCGAAACACCGGATTTTGAAGCGGCGCTCCGCGGGATGGC
>JADLBG010000771.1 GCA_020847895.1 Bryobacterales bacterium | reverse complement strand
TGTAGTCGATGGGGGAGAGTTTCTGGCCGTCGCCCACGAGGGTCGGCGTGAGACAGGAGACGCGATACTTCATGCCACTACCCGCCAAATGATGGGAATTGCGAGGGCGAAGCCGGCGCGGTAGACGGGGTGGGGGAAGCCTTCGGGGGCGACATCTGGGGCGGCGCCAATTGGGGGAGCACCGGCAAAGAGGACGGAGCCTTCGCCAACCATGCGGAGGGAGCGTTTGCGCTCGCCGTAGCGCTGGAAGCATTCGGTGCGCCCATTGCGTTCGAGGAGGGAGTAGGCTCCACGGTTCCAATCGACGGAATCGGAGGGGGAGGGACTGAAGAGGGACAGGAGCCAGTAGGCGGTTTCGACGGGTGCGGGGGGAGGCGCTTCGGCGCTGGGTTCGGATGGTTCCGGGGCTTGGGGAGCGGTGTTCGGGGGGCTCATGAGGAGAGACGGGAACTGGCCTTCGGAGAATTGAGGGGCCTCCGAGCGGCCCCAACCGCGGGAGCGCTCGCCGCCGAAGCCGGAATCGGTGAGCAGGCGAAGGGCGCCCTGGAGAGGGGCGGACCAGCGCTCACGTGCCTCGTCGCTCGAGAAGGCAGCAACGAACCAGAGACCGGCGCCGGGGGTGAATTCGAGGCAGGCGGTGGGGATCGGGTCGGCGGGGGCTCCCGAGAGGCGATCGACGGCAACAGATCGGCGGAGGCCGATGCGGAACGGGCCCTGGGCCTTGCCGGACTTAGGCTGGCGGAGGAGGCATTCGCTTTCGGCATCGACGACCCAACCTTCGTCCTCGCGGAGGCGGGCCTCGGGGTCTTTGACCAGTGTTTCGACAATGGGGAGGGGGACGAAGCGGGCTCCCTTCCAGCGGACACGGGAAGAGGGCGGTGGCGGCCAGAGATTGCGCGGGGGGACGACGTAGAGGGTGTCGTCGAGGAAGGGGTAGCAGGAGCTGAAGCAGACGGATGGGGATTCGGCGGCGGCAGTGGCGGCGAGCCAGTCTTCCAGGCAACCGAGGCGATCCATCGCTAAAGTGATGGCAGAAAAGAGGTTATCGCTATGGTAGACGGAGTCGACACGCTCGCGCACGCCGGACTCGGGGGCGATGCGCCAAGGCGCGGTAGGGCGAAGTTTGACCAGGAGGCCGGGCAGCATGGGTTCGTTTCGTTACACGAGCTGGGCCGCGACGTCGCGGCAAAGGCCGAGCAATCCGGCTGAATCGGCGCCGGCGAGGAGTTCGGTTTCGGCAGCGCCTTCGCTGTAGTAAGACTTGCCACGCCAGGCCGCGCGAATGCCGGAGAAGTGGATGCGGCCGTTGCCGCGGGAACCACCGCCGCCGAGGCTATCGTCTTCCATCATGCGGAGGCCTTCGGCGAGGCGGGCGGGGAGTTCCTTGTCTTCCTCGCACAGGATATCGAGCACCATGCGGGCGCGGAAGCGCGCACCGGCGGGGACGCGCTCGAGGGTACGGGGATTGGCCTGCGAGGTGATGCGATCGACGGCGTTCTCGCTCTTGACTTCGGTGAGTTCGTCGTCGAGGTTTTCGCGCATCTGGGCGGTGATGCTGTCGGGATCGAGCGGCGCGTCGTAGACGGTGAGGCGGGCGGGGGTGGCGGAGGCGGACTCACCGGCCTCTCCGCTCATGCGCTCCATGCGACCCGGGTTACGGCCGAAGAGGATGCAGATGTCGTCGTCGGGACGATCGCTTTGATGGATGCGCACTTCCTGTCCCCTGCGCTTGGAGAGGAAGACCATTTCGGCGGGGTTGAGTCCGGCGGCCTGTTCGAGGAGAGAGCGGAGTTTGCCGCGGAGGGAGCTGCCGGGCACGTAGGGCCGTCCAAAGGCGTCCTTGACGACGGGGTTATCGGCTCCACCGATTTCGAGGGAGCCTTTGCCGGCTCCGATGTGAAGGCCGGTCTCGCAGATGAGGTCCGCCTCGAGGATCAACTTGCCGACGAATTTCAGTTCGGTTTGTGCGGTGTGAGAACTCATAATGGGCTACTGGGTCTGGCTACTCGTTGTAGGCGACGATGGCTTCAAAGAGGTCGCGAAAGCGTTCATAGCCTCGCACCTCGTTTTTGCGGGTGACCTGGAGGAGAAGCTTCTCCAGGGTGTCGAGACTGCGCAGCGAATGGCGGGCGATGGTGTAGGCCAAGCGGGCGCGCAGCATGACGAACTGGTGCTGCCGTTCGGATTCGGGCGCGCGGCAGGCGCGGCGAACGGCATTGTAAAGGCGGCGGAGCTGGCTGCGCGTGCCGGAATCCATGTCGCGCATGCGGCTGACGACGCTGTGAGCCTGGTTGTCGAGGTAGAGGCTGTCGGCGATCAGCTTGTCGAGGTCGATTTCGGGGGGTCCGTCGGGGCGTCCACCACCGGGACGGCCGCCGCGATCGCCACGGTCGCGGTCACCGCCGCGCGGGCCGCCTTCACGCCCGCCTCCCTCGCGATGAGAGCGGTTATCCTTCTGCTTTTCGTTCTGTTCTGCCATAATTCAGCCTCGAATTTGCTTACCGGTTTGAGGGCGGCACGAGAGTGCGCGGGGCGCCTGTGCCGTCATTGAGGGGCCTCCGTTAACAGCCTTGCCCATTCTAACGCGACTCGACCCGCCGGCCGGAGTTTGACCTGGGAGGCGTTCTTGCCGACGAGGTCGACGATGAGCGAACTGCGAAGCCGCTCGAGTTCGCGGTCGCGCGTGGAGGGGAGGACGCGAAGAACGCGGCGGTGGAGCCGCCAAGGCTTCTCCATCTCACCTTCTTTCTTGCGGGAGACGGAGAGGGGCGAAAAGACCTCTTCGCGATAGAAAGAGGCGAGTTCGCCGAGGAACTGGGTGCTGCCGCCGAACTCCTGGACGACGCGAACCATGGTGTCCTTGAGGTCGGAAGCTCCGTTGA
>JADLBG010000770.1 GCA_020847895.1 Bryobacterales bacterium | reverse complement strand
CGAGGTAGATGACGCGGTCCATGTTCCAGTTTTCGAACAGGTACTCGGCCTGGCGCAGCGTGCGCGGAAAACCGTCGAGCACGAAGCCGTAGTTCCAATCGTGCTCCTGAAGGCGCTTGCTCACCACTTCCTCCACAATCTCGTCCGGCACCAGCAGACCCGCGTCGGTGATGCGCCTGATGCGCGCGGCCAACTTGGTGTGGTGGGCCACGTTCCAGCGGAAGATGTCGCCGATGGAGATGTGCACGAAGTCAAAGTCGTCGCACAGTAGCCTGCTTTGTGTCCCTTTACCCGATCCCTGGGGGCCGAAGACGATGTAATGGTGCATAAACGCCCTGAACAGTCTATCGTAGCCGAATTCCCTTAACCCCGCAGCAGGCATCTCGGAGGGGAAGCTCCTCTATCGGCTTCAGGCCAGGATGTCGTGGATCACGTTGCCGAAAACGTCGGTCAGGCGGAAGTCGCGGCCGCTGTAGCGGTAGGTGAGGCGGGTGTGATCGATGCCCAGGCAGTGCAGCGCGGTAGCGTGGATGTCATGGGGGTGCAGGGGCTTCTCAACGGCTTGAAAGCCGAATTCATCGGTGTTGCCGTAGGTCATGCCGCCTTTGATCCCTCCGCCGGCAAGCAGCATGGAGAAGCCATGGTTGTTGTGATCGCGGCCGTTCTGGAATTTCACCAGACCGCTCACCTCCACGGCCGGAGTACGGCCGAACTCGCCGCCGATGATCACCAGCGTTTCCTTGAGCAGGCCGGTGCGCTTGAGGTCGGCAAGCAGCGCAGCCATGGGCTGATCGGAGGTGAGAGCCAGCTTCTTGTGGATCAGGATGTCGTCGTGGTTGTCCCAAGGCTGGCCGTTTCCGTAGTAAATCTGCACCATGCGCACGCCGCGTTCCACCAGGCGCCGGGCCAGGAGACAACCGCGGGCAAAGGGGCCTTCACCATAGAGGTCGCGCACGGACTTGGGCTCCTTGTTGATGTCAAACGCCTCGAAGGCCTCCGTCTGCATGCGGTAAGCCGTCTCCATCGATTCGATGCGCGATTCCAGTTGCTGGTCATCCCCCTCTTTGCGCAGGTGAATGCGGTTGAGCTTCTCGAGCAGGTCGAGTTGCTGGCGCTGTTCGGGGAGGGAGATCTGTTTGTTCCTCAGGTACTGGATGAGCTTTTCCGGCTCGGTTTCGTTGTTCGGGATATGCGTGCCCTGATAGGTGGCGGGAAGATAGGCGGAGGTCCAGAGTTGGGGCCCGATGACGGGGAGTCCCGGGCAGAGGACCACGAAGCCCGGAAGGTTCTGGTTCTCCGTGCCAAGGCCATAGTTGAGCCACGACCCCATGGAAGGATGGCCGGGCAGGACGTGGCCGGAGTTGAGCATCAGCAGGGAAGGCTCGTGGTTCGGCCGCTCGGTATGCATGGAGCGGATGACGCAAATGTCATCGATATGCTTGCCGAGTTCCGTGAAGATCTCGCTGATCTCGATGCCGCTCCGGCCGCATTTCCGGAACTGAAACGGAGAGGCGAGCAGTGTTCCGGTCTTACGTTCGGTCTTGAGGTTGCCGCTGGGCGCAGGTTTCCCATGATACCTTGTGAGCATCGGCTTGGGATCGAAGGTGTCCACCTGCGACGGCCCGCCATTGAGAAAGAGATAGATGACGTGCTTGGCTTTGGGCGGGAAGTGCGGCCCGCGCGGGCCGGCGGTGGCCCCGGAGAGGACGCCGCTCAATCCGAGCATGCCGAAGCCGCCGCCGATGGCGGAGAGCACGTGGCGGCGGGAGGGACGCGAGTTAGTAGAAGACGAATTCATTGGAGCTCAGCAGGACCTGCGCGTATAGCGGCCAGGATTTGTCGTTCGATTGAAGAAATGCGAGCCCGGCCTCCAGTTCCGCTTTGTCGGGCTCGCGATAAAACAAAAGTCGATAGGCTTGTTTGATTCGCGCGGTATTGCCGGAGGACTGGCGGCTGAGGAGCGTCGAGAGCGCCGCGGCGCGATCCATGAGGAACTTGCTGTTGAGAAAATACAGTTGCTGCAATGGAGTGGCTGTGGGAATCCGCAGTTCGGATGTCGAATTGGGATTGGGGAAGTCGAACAGCGACAAAGTGCCGTCGAGTTTGCGGCGGCTGACGAAGCCATAGACGGTGCGTCGCATGTTCCCTTCGCTGGTGAGATAAACCGGTGGGCCGCCCAATTTGCGATCCAGTTCCCCGGATGCGGCGAGCAGGGAGTCCCGAAGGGCTTCGATATCGAGGCGGCGGCGATTGGCGCGCCACAGCAGCCGGTTATCCGGATCATCGGTGAAGTTCTTCGGATCGCTGCTGTAGCCCAAGCCGTAGGCGGAAGTAAGGGTAAGTTCGCGAATAAACGCCTTGAGTGACCAGCGGTGGTCGACGAGGCGCACGGCAAGAAAATCGAGCAGTTCGGGATGGCTGGGCTTCTCGCCAAGCTGGCCGAAGTTGCTCAGGGTGCGGACAATGCCCGCGCCGAACAACTGATACCAGACGCGGTTGGCGATGACTCGGGCGGTGAGCGGGTTCTTAGGATCGGTGATGGACTCTGCGAGTTCCAGCCTGCCGCTGCCATGCGTGAACGGCTTCGGCGGACCGTCACAAAGGATGGAAAGAGAGGCGCGCGGAGCCTCCGCGCCGAGATTGTCCGCTGAGCCGCGAATGTGGATGCGCTCGTTCCGTATCTTTGTCTTGTCCTCGACGATGTGGTAGTAGGGGTAGCGCTCCGGCACCACTTTCTTCCGGCGGTCGAGTTCGGCGCGCAGGTAGTCGAGGTGCGATTTCCATTCGCCGGAGAGGAACCGGTCAATCGCGGCGCCTTTGTAATAGAGGATTCCGGTGTCGAATTTGGCAAACTTCTGAGCGGAGAAGATGTCGCGCCAGAGCAGCCACTTGTCGCGCGGAAGGGAAAGCAGATCGGCGCCGGCAAGGTCGTTGCGGGCGTTGGAACCGCCGAGGCGGATATAATTTTTGTCCTCGATATCCTTCCACTCGGCCAGCACGGCGAGCACCGTCTTCTGGAAGGCCTCTTCATCGAACTTCCGGCTGTCCTGCCAGTTCTTCAGGAATGAGTGCTCATGGTCGGGCAGGCTGAGATAGTCGCGCCACCGTTCGAGCGTACCCGCATCCAGCCTGGCCGCGGACGCGGTTTCCTTCAGACCCGCCTTCTCGTTGATGATCCTGCGGGCTGCCCGCATGTAGTCCGCGGTGCGGTAGGCGAGGATTTCGGAGAGTTCCTTGGCCTGCCCGTCGAGAAACCTGTCGAGTTTCTTCTGTTCTTCATCGACGGCTGCTTTCTTCTGCTTGTAGTTCCGGACCACATCTTCAGGCGCCAGCGGGTATTCCCCGAGCGTTGTGTTGGTGAACACGCCGAGCATCGCGTAGTAGTCCTTGGTGGGGATGGGGTCGAACTTGTGATCGTGGCAGGTGGCGCAGGCCACGGTGAGGCCGAGGAACGCTTTGCCGGTAACATCGACGCGGTCGTCCTGGAACTGGGGACTGAGGGCGTAGAAGCCGAGACCGGCAATCATTTTTTCCTTGTCGGGCAACTGGTCGCCGGCAAGCTGCGCCTTGACGAACACGTCGTAGGGCATGTCATCGTTGAACGCCTGAACCACCCAGTCGCGATAGCGGAACGCGTTGTCGTAGGGCTCGTCCTGGGTGGAGTTCAACTGGTCGTCCGAATAGCGCGCCACATCAAGCCAGAAGCGCCCCCAGCGCTCGCCGTATTGCGGGCTGGCGAGAAGACGGTCCACGACGTGGGCCCTGGCTTGCTTCGAACGGTCGCGCAGAAAGGCATCGACATCTTCCGGCTTGGGTGGGAGCCCGGTGAGATCGTAGGTCACGCGCCGGATCCAGTCGTGGCGGGAGGCCTGCGCCACCGGTTTGAGCCCGCGCTTCTCCATGGCGGCAAGCAGAAACCGGTCTACCGGCGTCTGCGCCCAGGCTTTATCCCGCACTTCCGGCGGGCCGGTTCTCCTCACGGGCTGAAAGGCCCACCAGGCGCGCTGCTCGGCCGTGATGTGATAACCCTCCGGCTGAGTCTTCGAAGCGGCCGGCCAGACGGCGCCGCGATTGATCCATGCCAGGATGCTCTTGATTTCCGCGTCGGAGAGTTTGCCGCTCGGCGGCATCTTCAGCTTGTCGTCCGTCTGGCGGACGGCCTTGAGCAGCAAGCTTTCCTCGGGCCGCTCGATATTGATCGCGGGGCCGGATTTGCCACCCTTGAGGAGCGAATCGCGGGAAGTCATCTCGAGGCCGCCGAGCTTTGCCTGCGTATGGCACGAGAAACAATTCTTCGCCAGCACGGGGCGAACCTTAGTCTCGAAGAATTCCACGGGATCCGTTCTCTGCGCCGGGGCGATTGACGCCAGAGCAAGAGTACCCAGTAAACCCAGCAAACGCATTTGACCGAGATTCTATCAAAACGGAGTATGGTGGTTGGGATGCTCCAGGAACTGTGCGAACGTTACCGGCGGAATTTGTTTGAATCGGTGATCCCGTTCTGGGAGCGATATTCGCTGGACGCGGAGTTTGGCGGCCAGATGAATTGCCTGACGCGGGAGGGCCGCGTCTACGATACCCGCAAGTATGTATGGATGCAGGGACGCGCCGCGTGGATGTTCAGCCGGTTGTATAACGAAGTGGAGCCGAGGGAGGAATGGCTGGCGGCGGCGCGAGGGATCCTCGACTTTCTCCTGCGGCATGGCATGGATGGTGAAGGACGCTGCTACTTCAGCCTGACCCGCGACGGACGCAAGGTGTTCTTTCAGCGCAAGCCTTACGCGGCGTTCTTTGCCGTGCTGGCGCTGGCGGAATTCTCGAAAACGGGCGCGGACCTCGGACCCGCGAAGGAGTTGTACCGGAAGGTGCGGGATTGGATCCGGGACGGGACGCTGCTGGGACGGCCTTCGTTGAGCGGGCAGAGGCCGGTGAGGCAATTGGCGGACGTGATGGTGTCGGCATCAATGGCGATGGAATTGATGGCTGTGGATCCGAAGG
>JADLBG010000769.1 GCA_020847895.1 Bryobacterales bacterium | reverse complement strand
GATGGATTCGCGCCGCAATCTCTTGCCGCGGCTGCTGGCGGGACTCGAGGTGGGCATCCTGGGCGGGCTCGCGATTCTCGTCTGGTTCTTCGTCCTCTCCTATTGGAACTTCCGGGCGCCGTGGGCATTAGTCAATCTCTTCTCCGCTTCGCTTCGCAACAGCGGGACGTGGACCTACGGTTTCACCTCCTCCACCTGGACCGGCATGGCGGCCCACCTGTTCGTCTGCGGCTTGCTCGGCATCTTCATCGGCTGGGTCCTGCCCAGACCCGCCTCCGGAACCACAGTCTCGCTCTCCGGTCTGGCCTTCGGAGTCATCGTTTCCCTGCTGGTGTACGAATTCGTGTGGCGAAGATATGTTCCCTCGCTCGGTGAATACGTGGCGCCCGCGGCGGGCATTGTGGTCCATCTCATTTTCGGCATGTGCCTGGCGCAATTTCCACGATTCTATCTGGAATTGGGAGAGCCGGAAGCGGACCCGGCCGAACACCAACCGGTGGCGCTGCCGCCTGTCCAGGACGATCCGGCCGCGAAACCTCCGGAGCCTGCGGAAGGCGAGTGAATGCGCCTGAGCGTCGCGTTTTTCGCGTTTCTCGCCACCTATCTGTTCTTTTTCGAATACCTGCCTCCCTGGAAGACCGTGCACCTGTTTTCCGACATCGAAGGCTATCATTACCCGCTCTATAACTACGCCCAGAAGGCGTTTCACGAAGGCCGGTTTCCCGAATGGGACGTGGCCGAATACTCGGGCATCAGTTTTGTCGGCAATCCCCAGGCGGCCGTCTTCTACCCTCCCAACTGGCTCGTCTACTTCGCCAATCGCATGCACGACGGCGTCCGCTTTCAGACGCTCGAAGACCTGGAGTTTCTGCACTGCTGGGCGGCGTTCCTTCTTGCCTGGCTCTGGCTGCGCCGCTGGACACAAACGGAAGTGCCGGCGCTGGCCGGAGCCGCGGTCTTCGCTTTCGGCGGATACCGCATGGCCGAATCGCAGCACCTGGGCGCGATGTGCGCATATAGCTGGTATCCGCTCGGACTCTGGGGCCTCGATGAAGCAGTGAAGCAGAACCGCTGGACGCCGCTGTGGAAGACCGCCGCCGCTTCCGCGCTCTGCCTGACAGCCGGCTACCCTCCAACATGGTTCGTCTTCTGCGTCTGTTGCGTCGTCTACACCGCCGCAATCGCCTCGTGGCGGGATGTGTGGCGCCCCGTGGCGGCCATCGCCTTTTCCCTGCTGCTCGCGATGGCCCAACTCGCGCCGGTGCTCGAAGCCGCCGGCATGAAGGCCAAGGAAAAAGTTTACGGCGGCGGCCTGGCGGGAGGCGCGTTCTTTTATCTCCAGTTCCTCCTGCCCGGTTACTATGACCAGGCGCGAAGCGTGGGCCATCTGGGCCCTCCCCAGGAAAGCTATCTCTATCTGGGAGCAGCAGCGCTATTGGGATGCGGTTGGCTGATATGGCGCGGACAATGCAAGCCCATGCTGCCGGCCGGCGTCCTCGTAATCACTGCCATGCTCTTCATCCTGAATCCCGGAAGGGTGATCGAGTGGACCATCGGCGCGCTCCCGCTGGTTTCCGAAGCCTGCCGGGAATGGAACTTTCTCGCCGTGTTCGGATTGGCCGCGGCCATGCTTGCTGCCCTGGGCCTGGATGATCTCGCGCGTACCCGCCGCGGGATCGCATGGTGGCTCCCCCTTGCCGCCGCTGTAATCTGGAATTCGCGCCAGTGGTGGGTGTGGCGCGGGGGCGGACACTTCGCCACCGGATGGTGGACCGCATTGGAAACTGGCGTGACTTTGCTGGTCTTGTGCCTGCTGTTCCTGGCGCCCCAACGCGTCCTGGTGCAGGCGGCAATTCTCGCCACCATATGGATGGAGTTCAAGGTTTATGGAACCAGCAGGCGCTTCAATGCGGCCACCGGCAGCGTCGACCGGATGTTTGCACAAGACATGCGGACCGGCGGGCCCGAAATGATGGGCATGAACGCGGCTGTCTATGAGCAGATGCGCCGCGATGTGGACTACCGCGTAGCTGTCGACTCGGGACCACACGGAACGGAACTGCGGTTTTACCGCCTCGCCACTCCGGCCGGATTTGATCCCTTCCTCACCACCCAGTACCGCCAGGCCGTCGAGCGGTTTGTCTCTTTTCGCAGCGATCGGGAGTTCGTCTTCGATTGGTCCAACGCGGAAATGATGGATGCTTTCGCGGTCAAGTACGTCATCACGACACCGGATTCGAAAGGCTACGCAAAATTGGCGTCTGATTCGCGGTTCCGCCTGATGCTGCCTGCCGAAGGGTATTACCGCGTCTTCGAGTATCTGGCGGCGCGGCCCGGTTTCCGCTTCGAAGCCGGCAAGGCGCGGCGGGTGCGCTGGCTTCCGGAAGAACGGCTTTACCTCGTGCATTCGGCCACCGGCGGACAGTTTCATCTGCTGGAACAATTCTTCCCGGGCTGGAAGGCCTATGTGGACGGACAACCCGCGCACCTGACGCGCGTACGGACCACCTTTCAAGGGATCGACGTCCCATCCGGAGAGCACTGGATCGAGTTCCGCTTCCGCTCCCTCGGGATGCGGATCGGTGTTGCGGTATCGCTGGTAGCTTGGCTCGGCGGATTATTCGCCCTATGGCGGTTCCGTCGAGCCAACACGTGGGTTGAAAATGCGCGCATAAGTTGAGAATGCTCGTGCATCATAAGCGGTCGAGCGGAAATCCTGGGCACGGCCCCGCCCCCTCACCGGTGCCCGTCAAGTGAACAACCGGAACAGCCTTGCTTGCGAGGCTCCATCCCGGGACGCCTCGGACTTGCACGCATTCGTGCAGCCGGGCGTCTGGCGCGCCGCGCTCCTTCTGCAATAATAGAGTCCACGATGCTCTGCGGCTGGATTGGACAGCCGCCTTGCTGCCATGTCGGAGGAGGTTGTGTATGCCGGCAAAGGAACCAGTAGCGCGGAGCGGCGCTCAGGACGACGGGCCCTCACCCGAGCAGCGGCCGCCGCGGCCGTGGCGCACGGAAGGCCTCCCGGCCGGACAGCCTCCGCGGCGCCGGCCTCGCTGGCTCACGATCGCGGTGTTTCTGCTGGGTTATGCGGTTTTCTTCGGACTACTGACCGTGCAGGACCGCATGAGTGGGCCGCTGACCATTCCATACACCGAGTTCAAAGCTCAGGTGGCGAACAAGAATGTTCGTGAGGTGTTTGCCCGCGGCAATACGATCGAGGGGGCGCTACGGAAACCAGTCCCTTTGCCTGGCGGCCAGGAGAGCCCCGGCCGGCAGGGCGGCACGGGCGGTCCCACATATCAGCAGTTCACGACCGAGCGGCCGACCTTCGCCGCCGATGACCTCCTCAGCGAACTCACCGCCGGCAATGCGACCGTTCGGGCGACACCGCTGGTGCAGCAACGCGGTCCGCTGACGAATTTGCTGATCTCGATCGCACCCTTCCTGCTGCTGATTCTCTTCTACGTCTGGATGTTCAAGCGCCAGAAAGCCGCGCTCGGTGGCGGACTCTTTGGGGGTGGTGCGCGTAAGCCGGTCGATCCCGAGGCAGTGCGCGTCACTTTCGAGGATGTCGCGGGCATCGACGAGGTCGAAGCCGAGATTAACGAAGTCGTCGATTTCCTGCGCGACCCCGGAAAATATCGCCGGCTGGGGGCGCGCGCGCCCAAAGGCGTGCTGCTCGCCGGGGCGCCGGGTACCGGCAAGACACTGCTGGCGCGGGCTACGGCGGGAGAGGCCAGCGTGCCCTTCTTCAGCGCCAGCGCCTCTGAGTTCATTGAGATGATCGTGGGCGTGGGCGCCAGCCGCGTCCGCGAACTCTTCTCGGAGGCTCGCAAGGTCGCCCCCGCCATCGTTTTCATCGACGAGATCGACACTATCGGCCGCGCGCGCGGCGCGGTAGCCGTCGGCGGCCACGATGAACGCGAGCAGACGCTGAATCAGATCCTCACCGAGATGGATGGCTTCTCCGGGCACGAAGGCGTCGTCGTGCTTGCGGCCACGAACCGCCCGGACGTGCTCGATCCCGCCCTTCTGCGGCCCGGGCGGTTCGATCGCACCATCATGGTTCACCCGCCGGACCAAAAAGGGCGGGTCGCGATCCTTCAGGTCCACACCCGGAAGGTGCCCCTGGCGCCGGATGTGAATCTGGAGCATCTCGCTGCATCGACGCCCGGGATGACGGGAGCCGATCTCGCAAACCTCGTGAACGAGGCGGCGCTACTGGCCGCGCGCCTGGGACGGGACGCGGTCTCCCAGCGGGACTTTACCGAATCGTTGGAGAAAGTCCAGCTCGGAACGGCGCGTAACGTCGTGATACCGGAGCAGGATCGCAGGCGAACCGCCTACCACGAAGCCGGCCATGCATTGCTCGGTATGCTCCAGCCGGGCGCGGATCCGGTTCGAAAAGTCTCCATCATCCCGCGAGGCCGCGCCCTGGGCGTCACCCTGTCCACTCCGGAAGAGGATCGCTACGGCTACGACGAAACCTATCTTCGGGGCCGCATCATTGGCGCGCTGGGAGGCATGGCCGCGGAGCAGGAGGTATTCAACGTAGTCACGACGGGCGCCGAGAGGGACCTCGAGGTCGTTACGCGCATCGCGCGCTCCATGGTCGGCCGGTGGGGTATGTCGGAGCGGGTGGGCAAACTCTCGGTGTTACCCGCGGAGGGCGATCCCCGCATTGCCGGCATATCCGAAGAGATGCTCAACGCTGTCGATGAGGAGGTTCGTCGCATTACCGACGACTGCTACGCTGTGGCGTGCCGGCTGCTGAGAGAGAACCGGAGCAAGCTGGATCGAATCGTCGAACAACTGCTTGAACGCGAAACCCTCGACGAAGCCGAAGTCTACGCTGCCGCTGGCGTTGAACGTTCCGCAACTCCGGTGAAGCCCGTGGCGGCGGGCGCCCTTCCGTCAAGGCGAATCAACAGCGCAACTCGCGAGGTCTGAACTGCAACGATGTCGCGTGGCTAGGTGAACAACCGGAATAGCCTTAGCTTGCGAAGGCTCCATCCCGAGGCGCTCAGGACTTCCTCCATCTCCTCCGGGGGATTTTCAAAAAGCTCGATCACTTTGGCCACCTCCGGCGGCAGCGCGCGAGCCGTCACGCCGCGCTGGTTGCGAATAGCGTCGATTGCCCCTCGCTTCGTGATCTGATCTTCACCAATCATTCTGCCGAGCAGACCAAGCATGGCAAGGCTCACCAATTGCATCAGGTCCACGGCGGCGGATTCCGTGATGTCACATTCCTCGGCAATAGCTCGCGCCACATAAGAGGTTTGGTTGCCCATGAGACGG
This sequence comes from Bryobacterales bacterium, assembly GCA_020847895.1. Lineage (GTDB taxonomy): Bacteria > Acidobacteriota > Terriglobia > Bryobacterales > Bryobacteraceae > CADEFT01. Next base: position 2,030 of record JADLBG010000769.1, on the reverse strand, counting down.
TCGATCGCCCGTTCGCCCACACACAGCAGCGAGCGGGCGGAGTTGCGGTTGCTCAGCAGGCTCGGCAATTCCCCCATCAGCAGGTTCACGTGAGCGCCTTCCTGAAGCATGCATTGGAAGGAGAACGCCCCCTCATCAGTGGAGACGAGGTTGATGCTGGCCGCCATAATGGTGGGGACGAGCTGGCCGATGGCGCGGCGGGTCCGGCCTTCGTCTGCGCCGATGAAATCGCTCGCCCGGCGCACGGAATCGGCGGAAAGAGCGTTGCGGATTTGTGCTAACAGTTCCATGATGCCCCCTATCGGGAGCACATACTAAACCGCTCGAGACGAAAGTAGTAGTGCTTCCACCACCAAAGTACCGCTACCGAAGTTCTAAGTACATAAGGCGGATCCCTTGAGGATCCCTCCAGGATTCGTCAAGTACTACGGCAATTCCGCCTTACTACTTCTTGAGATACTTTATGACACCCACCAGCATCCGCCCCGCCACCGGTTGAAGAATTAGAATGGTAGTTAACCCCATGAGCAAGATCAACTCTTTCCAGGCAGCTTCGGTTCTGAAAGTAGCCGGCCGGTCCTACAAGATCCACCGGCTTGACGCCATCGAAAAGGCGGGGCTGGGAACTCTTTCGCGAATTCCCTATTCCATCCGCATCCTCCTCGAAAACCTGTTGCGGAATGAAGACGGCCGCACGGTGAAGCGCAGTGACATCGCCTACGTGGCGTCTTGGAACACCTTGGAGGCGCCGCGGGACATCAATTTCCGCCCGGCGCGGATCTTGATGCAGGATTTCACCGGCGTTCCCGCGGTAGTGGATCTCGCCACGATGCGCGATGCGCTGAAGAAGATGGGGGCGGACCCGACGCTCGCGAATCCGCTCATCCCGGCGGATCTTGTGATCGACCATTCGGTACAGGTGGATCGCTTCGGCAGCACGGACGCCTTCGACTTCAACGTATTGCTCGAGTATCAGCGTAACCATGAACGATATTCGCTGCTGCGCTGGGCGCAGAAGGCCTTCCGCAACTTCCGGGTCGTTCCTCCCGGCACCGGGATCGTGCACCAGGTGAACCTCGAGTATCTCGCATCCGTGGTGTTCCGCAACGAAGAAGGCGGAGAAACTTCAGCCTATCCGGACACGCTGCTCGGAACCGATTCGCACACCACGATGATCAACGGCCTGGGCGTCGTGGGTTGGGGCGTGGGCGGCATTGAAGCGGAAGCTTGCATGCTGGGCCAGCCGATCACGATGCTGCTCCCTCAGGTGGTGGGCTTCAAGTTGCACGGTAAACTGGCGGAAGGCATAACCGCCACGGACCTTGTCCTCACCATCACCCAACTGCTGCGCAAGAAGGGTGTCGTCGGCAAGTTCGTCGAGTTCCATGGCGCCGGCGTAAGAGAACTGAGCATTGCGGACCGGGCAACCATTGCCAACATGGCGCCGGAATACGGAGCCACCATCGGATTTTTCCCTGTCGACGAGCAGACCTTGAATTATCTGCGGCTCTCGAATCGCCCGGATGGCTTGCTGGCCCTGGTGGAGGCCTACTCGAAAGAGCAGGGGCTCTTCCATGCCGCCGATGCCCCGGAACCGGAATACAACGATACACTGTCGCTCGACCTCTCGACGGTTGTTCCATCTCTTGCCGGGCCGAAGCGTCCGCAGGATCGCATCACGCTGCCGGAGGTGAAGACGAACTTCGCGCAGGCGTTCGGGCCGGAACAGAAAACCGCCGAATATGCCGGCGGCGTGCTGCGCGACGGAGCTGTCGTGATCGCCGCCATCACCTCCTGCACGAACACCTCGAATCCCTCCGTGATGCTGGCCGCGGGTCTGCTCGCGCGCAAAGCGGTGGATAAGGGGTTGAAGGTTCAACCGTGGGTGAAGACCTCGCTCGCCCCGGGATCGAAGGTGGTGATGGACTATTTCCACGAGGCCGGCGTAATGCCCGCCCTCGAGGCCCTCGGCTTCCACCTGGTGGGCTTTGGCTGCACCACGTGCATCGGCAACAGTGGTCCGCTGCCCG
>JADLBG010000768.1 GCA_020847895.1 Bryobacterales bacterium | reverse complement strand
TAAAACCTCATTTTAGAACCTCGGCGGACTACAGCGCCGGGGTTCTCGTATTTTCAGAGGTGCTACGACCCAGGCCACCTCGGCTCCCTTTCGCCTAAACTGATTTTTGCGCCAGAAAGTAGCTAGGCTTGGACCCACAACAGCCCCAGGATGATGGTTGCGATACCGACCCGCGCCCCTGTATGTCCGGGCGCTGTTGGCTGAAGGTTCCGCGCTCCGGAAGAGCAGCGGAAAGCCTTATCTTATGGTTCATGCGGCGCAGCCGAGTTGTTGAGCATGCTTCCAACGACTGTCTCCTCGAAGATTGCCGCCTGGGGAATCAAGAGGCGTTAGGAAAGCTCCGCTCCTGGTGCTTCGCGAGTTCGAACAGATGTCATATAAGGACATCGCGACGGTCATCGATGTACCAGTTGGAACCGTGATGTCACGCCTGAGCAGGGCTCGTGAACATCTCCAGGAAATCGTGGCAAAGCATGGCTCTATCGATACAGTTGGATGCACAGAGCAATCGGTTGATGGCCACTGTAGCGCAGAGTTCGACCGTTGGCCTTCCAAACCCTAGCGCGTCTGCCGGTTCCGCCACATCCGCACGTTGGTGGGCAAACCTTAATCTCCCTTATCCTGTGGAACGGGTCAATCGGATTTTGTGTCTCTTGAGGCAGGATTCCGACCATGGAACTCCTCGAGCCACTTCTTCCGCAGGCGGCGGAGTTCGAGGATGAGGTCCATGACCATGCGCTCGATCTGCTCAGCCGCCAGGCGGTAGGCTTCCTCCTTGCCGCCCATCGGGTCCTTGACCATCCACTCGCGGACGGGAGCTGTGGGCGAGGGAAGGGGGACGCCGCTGATGTTCACGACTAAGTCAAAGGGCTCCCGGCCGTGGTCGGCGATGGGCTTGGGATAGGCATCGTCGAGGTCGATGTTCTTCTCCTCCATCACTTTGCGCGTCAATGGCATCACCCTGCCGGCGGGGGTGAGGCCGGCGCTGCGGGCTACGATGACGTCCGATCCGTAGCGGCGGGCGAAGCCTTCGGCCATCTGACTGCGGATGGCGTTGCCCAGACACACGAAGAGTACTCGAAAAGGGCGTTCCATGGACGGGCGGCTCAGCCTTGCCTCACCTTTGCAAGGAATCGGCTGTGCAGGCGCGAATCCGCAGTCAGTTCCGGATGAAAAGTAGCCACCATGTGCCGTCCTTGCTCCACCAGCACGGGGTCCCCGTCGTACTCGATCAGGACACGGGCTTCCGGGCCAACGCCGCGGATGATGGGAGCTCGGATGAACACGGCCTCCAAAGGTTCGGAAAATTCCTCGCAACGCAACTGCACAATGCGGCTGTCGATCTGACGGCCGTAGGCGTTGCGCTCGACAGTGAGGTTGATCAAGCCGAGCGATTCCTGGTGGGGCGAGTGGACCTCGTTCGCCAGCAGGATCGCTCCGGCACAAGTTCCGAAAACGGGTTTGCGCTGGCCGAACTGGGCAAGGCGCTCGAACAGACCTTCGGCGCGGAGGAGTTTGAGCATGGTAGTGCTCTCGCCGCCGGGAATGACGAGGCCGTCGACGGTTTCGAGATCTTCCGCGGTCCGCACCTCGACGGCTTCCGCGCCCGCTCGTTCGAGCGCTTTGCGGTGGGCTTCAAAATCGCCTTGCAGGGCCAGGACGCCGATCTTCATCAACTACCAGCCTCGCGTCTGGAGGAGTTCGCTTTCGGGCAGTTTGGCTACGTCGATGCCGAACATGCCGATGCCCAACTCCTCACTGGCCTCGAGGAGCTTTTGTGGATCCTTGTAATAGGTGGCCGCCTTGACGATGGCTTTAGCGCGCCGTTCCGGATCATCAGACTTGAAGATGCCGGAGCCAACGAAGACCGCCTCCGCGCCAAGCTGCATCACCAATGCGGCATCGGCGGGCGTGGCCACGCCGCCGGCGGAGAAATTGGGAACGGGGAGTTTGCCATGCTCGGCGACATACTCCACCAGTTCGAGCGGCGCCTGGTGCTTCTTCGATTCGGCAACCAGTTCCTCCTTGCCGAGCACCGTCAACTGGCGCATTTCCTTCTGGATGGTGCGCATATGACGCACTGCTTCGACAATGTTGCCTGAGCCGGCCTCGCCCTTGGTACGGATCATGGCGGCGCCTTCAGCGATGCGGCGGAGCGCTTCGCCCAGGTTGCGGGCGCCGCAGACAAACGGCGTTTTGAAACGGCGCTTGTCGATGTGGTGCTCTTCATCGGCTGGAGTGAGCACTTCGCTCTCGTCGATGTAATCCACCTTCAGCGCTTCCAGGATCTCTGCTTCCATGAAGTGGCCGATGCGAGCCTTTGCCATCACGGGAATGCTGACGGCGCCCATGATCTCGCGGATCTTACTGATGGGCGCCATACGCGCCACGCCGCCTTCCTTGCGGATATCAGCCGGCACGCGCTCGAGCGCCATCACGGCGGAGGCTCCCGCCTTTTCGGCAACCACCGCCTGCTCGGCGTTGGTGACGTCCATGATGACGCCGCCCTTCAGCATCTCCGCCAGGCCCACCTTGAGCCGGAATTGTTCATCCAGGTAATTCATTTGCTACCTCCTCGCTAACCTCTCGTAAATCCTAAACTAGCGCCGGAGCCGGAGTCATACCGCTTGCCGCGCGTACTCGCTCCAGTTCCTCGCCAAATACTCTACCGAGGATGGAGATCCCCTCGCGAATCCGCGCGGGATCCAACCCGGCAAAACTCAACCGCAAGCCGCCCGGCTCCACGCGCGAGACGGCGAAATATTTTCCCGGCAGATAGTTCACATTGGCGCGCTCGGCGCGGGGCAGCAGTTCCGCGGCATCCAGGGGTTCGGGAAGGCGGACCCAGAGGTTCATACCGCCTTGGGGGCGGGTGAAGCGGCTTGCTTCGGGAAGATACTTGCCGCACGCTGAGAGCACGGCGGAAAGCCGCTGCGCGCCGGCGTCGAGGATCCGGGCGCGGTGCGAGGCCAGACGGCCCGATTCGGCGAAGCGGAACAATACCGCCTGCGAGAGATGGTCACTATGCAGGTCGCAGAACTGCTTGGCCCCGGTCAGCCGCTGGATAAACGCGCGCGGACCAATCACCCAGCCGACACGCAGGCCGGGAAAGGCGATCTTCGAAAAAGACCCGAGCGAGATCACGTCCCCGGAGCCATCCAGTTGTTTGAGCGGCGTCTGCGGCTCGCCTTCGTAGCGGAGCGGCCCGTAGATATCGTGCTCAATGAGAATGACCCCTGCCTCGCGCGTCAGGCGCAGGATAGCCTGTCTGGCGAACAGAGGCAGAGTGGTTCCCGTGGGGTTCTGAAAATTCGGAGTAACCACGAGCAGGCGCGGCCGTTCCCGCTCGATGACCCGTTCGAGGGCGGCGATCTCCATGCCGTGCGCTCCTACGGGGATGCCGGCAAGCCGGGCTCCGGCAGCGGCAAACACGCCGCGCAGGCCTGGGTAGACCGGATCTTCGATGGCGACACAATCGCCGGGACGGATGAGCACCCGCTGAATCAGATCGAGCGCCTGCTGGCAACCGCTGGTGATGACAATGTCGTCCGCCGCGCCGGCCAAGCCGTCGCGGCGCGCGTCCTCGAGAAGGTATTGGCGCAGCGGTTGATAGCCCGCGGGCGAACCAAGCTGGAGAATGGCCGAGGCGGAGTCGCCATGAGTAACCTCCTGGCAGGTAGCCCGAAACTCGGCCATGGGGAACAGATCCTTGTCGGGGCGGCCGCTGGCGAAGCTGATGCCTTCACTTCCGAGCGACAAGGCCGGCGCCGGAGACTTTTCGGCGGCGCCCAACTCTTCCCAGGCGATGCGGCTCGAGGACTCTCCCGTACCTGCGACAAAAGTGCCGCGGCCTACGTGACCTTGCAGCACGCCTTCGTTTTCCAGCAATTCGTAGGCGGCGGAAACGGTGGCCCGGTTCAGTCCAAGCATGCCAGCCAATTCACGAGTCGCAGGCAGCCGTTGACCGCGAGGGATGCGCCCCGATTGGATATGGCCGCGGACCTGCTCGAACAACTGGCGGTAGAGCGGCGTATCCGATGCGGAATCGAGCAGGATAGCGGGCAACATGGTCGGCAAGGACTACCGTACCATATTGGATGGGTCCAATCAAGCCAATGCAGGAATTCGCGGGAAACCCAGCCATCCCACCCGGGCCGGATGGCCTTGATACAATTTGTTCACGCGATGAGATTTTGGCGCACTCTGATTCTTCCCCTCGTCTTCACCCTTTGCCTGGAAAGTCTTGAGGCACAGAAGAAGAAAAAGAAACACGGCGAAGAGGAAGAGGTCACGCAAACACTGGAACTGCCGAAAGACCCGCCTCAGGCTGTTGCGGTGGAGCCACAACGGTTGGGATTTCTGACGGCTCCCATGTCGTCGAGGGGTCTGCTTTCGCAGCAGGTTCGCGATGGGCTGAAGACCCTTCGCAAGGCGGCTCGAGGGGCTGCCATTGTCAAGATCAGGGCGTTTGTCGCCGGGACGGGCGACTTGCGCCGCGTGCAGGCAATCGTGAGTGACCAGTTCACTGACTGGAAGCAGCCTTTGCCGGCGCTCACCACCATTCAGGTAGGCGGGTTGCCGCAGGAAGGGGCGCAAGTGCAGCTTGAGGCCATTACCGTGGAGAAGAAGGCAGTGAACCCCAACGGCCTGGCGTTTTTTTCGGGGCAGCAGGTGGCTTCCAAGGACGCGCTCGAAAAGATCGGCCCGTTGTTTCAGCAGTCGTTGGAGCGGCTGCGAACCGCACAGCGAGGCGTGAACATCGAAGGCGCCGGCGTTCTGCGCGCCACATGTTTCGTCAGCGCGCTTGGCGACTATGCGGAGATCCGGCAGAGCCTGGCGCGGGAGTTTCCGAACGCGGCTCTGACGATTGTCCAGACGCTGCGCGGATTAAGCCAGGGGCTGGTGGAATGTGAAGCGGTCGGGAGGGCATCGTCGGCTCCGGCGGCGCCGCTGCAGGCGGTGAATCCGGCGGGGCTCGCCTCCTCACCCAACTATTCGCAGGTGATGTTGATGAATGCCCCGAAGGCGGTAATCAGCGGCATGCAACTGGCGTTCAATAGCCAGGATTCGGATGTGCGGCTGGCGTTCGACCGGTTGCGGAAGGGGATGGAGCAGGCAGGCGGGTCACTGGCGAAGACTGCGATGACGAACTATTATCCGCTGACGCAGTCGATGATTGAAAAAATTCGTCAAATCCGGTTTGAATTTCTCGATAAGAACACGCCGCCGGCGAGCACAATGCTGCCATTCGAGGGTCTGCCATCGCAGGATGCGAGTTTTGCGATGGAAGTAATCACTCTGCCTTAACATCCGTTCAAATCCCGCCGATATGTCATTTGAGGAACACGCGGCAGACGGAACCAGCCCGCGCGGCGCTGGATGACGGTGCTGCTCCCATCTTGGCGGCGAAGGACGTTCCCTTTGCGCTTCTGAGAACTTGTGGCGTGACGCCGCACTTCCATACTTGGAATTCGAGGACATGAGTAAACCATTGAGAATCACTTTACAGACAGGCGTAGTGCTGCTGATGATGAGCCGGATGGGGCCGGCGCAAGGAGTGGAGGCGCCGAACTGGCCGGCTCCTCTACATTGGACTGCCGGCGATGTCGCGGACAAAGCAAGCGCCGAGCGAAGCGCGGCGTTGAGCGGTCCGCTGCCGCTGATAGCAGTGAGCCCGTGCCGGCTGGTGGACACACGGGCGGAATACGCCGGACTCGGCTTTTCGGGGCCTTTTGGATCTCCACAACTGGCAGGGGGGCAGCAACGGGTGATCCCCGTTCCTTCAGGAAATTGCGGATTCCCGGGAACGCCCGCGCCTATTCGCTGAACATCACGGTTGTCCCCGGCGGCCCGCTGCAATACCTCACCGTTTGGCCGGCCGGACAGCCGATGCCGAATGTTTCGACGCTGAACTGCTTTGAGGGAAAGATTGTGGCCAACGCGGCGATCGTGCCGGCGGGAAATGGCGGGGCGATTACGGTGTTCGCGACGAACAACACGAATCTGATTATCGACATCAACGGCTACTACACGGATCTGGCCAACAGCGGGTTACAGGGTCCAACGGGTCCGGTGGGGCCGACAGGTCCCACCGGACCGGCCGGGCCGGCAGGGGCGAACAGCACGGTGCCCGGGCCGCAAGGCCCCACGGGCCCCGCGGGACCGCAAGGGGTGACGGGCGCGGCTGGGCCTCCGGGGGCGACAGGGCCGCAAGGAGCAATTGGGCCAGCTGGAGCAACCGGGTCGGCAGGAGCAAATGGACCGACCGGCGCTACCGGGCCTACAGGGGCTACAGGCGCAACGGGGCCGACGGGCGTCGGGTTGACGGGACCCGCGGGTCCGACTGGTCCGACGGGTCCGACAGGCCCTACTGGGGCGACGGGCGCCACCGGGACTGGCGGATCGAGCGCCTATGCCAGCCTTTCCAACGACAGTGGCACTATAATCGCGGTGGTGTTAGGCGGAACGAACGTTCCTCTGCCGAACAGCCAATTGCTGGTTGGCATGACAGTCAACGGATCCAATGATACCGTGACTGTCGGCACGAGCGGGGATTACCGGCTGAGCTATTGCGTAAGGACAACCTCTGCCCTTCTGATGAGCACGAGGCTGGTGGTGAACGGCAGCCAAGCCACGCAAACGGCAATCAGTAACGCAACGGCACAGGACACTTTCTGCCGCGGCGCAACCATGACGCTTTCGGCGGGTTCCACGGTTTCGTTGCAACTCTATGGCCTGTTGGGGGCTGCGACATTCATCAGCCCCGGCGGGGCCGAGTTGCGCATCGAGAAATTGTCCCCGTAGCGCGGGTTATTCGCGGAACGAGTGTTGCGCCACGCGATGTTGGGCCAGCGGTCCGATCAACGGCGCTTTCCAGCGCTTGCCCTGGTAGGCCTGATACATCAGCCAGAACCACATGCCCACAAGGGCGAGCGTGCCGAAAAACATGAGGAACCACACCAGCGCCACGACTGACCAGGGCGCCGCTATGACTGCGGCAATGCAGAGGAGATAGAGCAGAAAGCCGGCGGCGGAATAGTAGATGGATTGCCAGGCGTGGAAATAGACGAGACGATTCTTGTTGTAGGGCTCGAGAATCAGAAACAGAGCCCCGGTGACGGCTCCCAGCGTGTAGGAGAGAGCCGCGGCGGCGTAATCAGGCATGATATCGCGCTGCGGCGATGGTGGATCATTTGGCATGGAAGGTTCCTCCCTTACCGGCTGTATCCTTGTTTCTTGTACTGGTCAAGAATGGCTGTGAGACGCTGCACCACATCCGGTCTCGACTGATAGAGGTTCTTCGTTTCGCTCGGATCAGAATCCAGATTATACAACTGTCCGGGCGGGCCTCCGGGTTGCGGTTCCACACGCCTGGGCTCACTGAACCCGCCCGATCCCAGGCCGAGGCAGAGTTTCCACTCTCCCTGACGGATGGAGAACATGCCGTCCACGGAATGGTGGACGATCACCTGGCGGTTGCCTTTCTTTCCTGCGAGAGCGGGCAACAGCGAGAAGCTGTCTTCGCCGGCGTTCTTTGGCAGGAGGACGCCGGTGATTTCCGCGGCAGTTGCCATCAGATCGGTGAGGCAGCCTAGTTCGCGGCTGACGGTATTCGGGGCGATGCGGCCGGGCCAGCGCGCGAGGAATGGGATGCGGTGTCCGGCATCCCAGATGTCCGCCTTCATCCCTTTCCAATCGGCGTTGGCGCGGTGGGCGAATTTGGCCTTGTCTTCCGGGGTCCAATGGGCTCCGTTATCGGACGTGAAGATGAGGAGTGTGTTGCGGGCAAGCCCGGTCTCTTCGAGAGTACGCATCACCTGGCCGAGCACATCGTCCACCTGTGCGACAAAATCGCCATAGTCCCCGGCTTTCGACTTACCGCGGAAGCCGGCTGTGGGCACCCATGGCGTGTGGGGGCCGGTGAGGGGTAAGTAGAGGAAGAAGGGCGTCGCGGGTTGCCTGGCCCGATCCCGGAGAATGGAGATTGTCTTCGCGGCCAGCGTGGGCAGCACCTGCTCGATCTCGAAATGGGGGGCAATGGGGCCGGGCCGCCAGAAAACGCCGCGGGGTTTGTTGCGCCCATCGGTATGCGAGTCGGGTTGCTCCACGGCGCGGTCATTTTCGAAGTAGAGATACGGATCCATGTCGAGCGAAGCTGGAATACCGTAGTAGTAATCGAACCCGTGATCCCGCGGGCAGGGATGGAGGGGCTGGGAATAGTCCGTCTTTTCTGCTGTCCCCAGCCCGAGGTGCCATTTGCCCACACCGGCTGTATAGTAGCCTTGCGCCTTCAGCATGGAGGCGACGGTCATTCTGCCAGGCTCGATGAGGTTTGGCGAATATCCCCAGAGAACACCTTCCTTCAGGCGGGATCGCCAGCAGTAGCGTCCGGTGAGGATGCCATAGCGCGTGGGCGTGCACACCGCGGAGGGCGAGTGCATGTCCGTGAAGCGCACCCCTTGGGAGGCGAGGTGATCGGCGTTCGGAGTGGGTACGGCGGAGAGCGGATTGTAGCAGTGCAGGTCTCCCCAGCCCAGATCGTCGGCGAGGACGTACACAATGTTCGGCTTTTGCGGGGCGGCGTGCAACTGGCAGGCGGCTCCAAGTCCTGCCAGGAAACTCCGACGGTTGATCATGAGCGCCTCACTTTCTTCCACATTTCTTCCAGACGCGCGCTGCCGGCACTCTGCACAACAGCCTCGACGCGCGCGCGAATTTCTTCGCGAAAGCACGCGGGGCCGAGCGCTTCCAACGCTGCGGAGGCCGTTGCCGCATTCGCCGGGAGGAGGGAAAGCAAATATTCGATGGCTGCCTCCTGCCGCGTGGCTCCGATGGCAAGCAGCAGGGCTTTGCGTAAACGAGGATCGAGCGTGTGTTCCATGCGCCGCCGCAAAGCCTCGAAGGCGGCGGGCTCCTTCGATTCCCCGAGCGCGGCAGCGGCTTCGAAGACGAGATCTTCGTTGGCGTGCTCCAGATAGCCCGCGACAAACGCCGCGCCTTCGACAGGATCGAGCGAGATATAGGCAGCCATACACTGTCCTGTAACTTCTGTCCGTTCATCCCCGGCGTGGATCTTCAGCCGCAGCAGCAATGCGCCTTCCGGACGCCCCAATGCGGCAACGGCACGCGCCGCATCCATGCGGGGTGAAGGCTCGGCGTCGGCGAGCAGGTCCACCAGACATCGCAGAATCTCCAGGTCGCCAACCGAGCGGCAGTTCAACAGCTCGAAGGCGCAGGCGCCGCGCAGGGGTGCGGCGGAATCCTGCTGCCCTCCCCAGGACGGCTCAGGCTGCACGTGGCGGATCCCGCGCAGGAACAGCGCCGGCTCTTCGCACTCCCAATCCTTGAGGACTTTGGCGATGGCGCTTTTCGCCCAGCATTGCGGGTCGCTCTTGGGCGCGTTCTCGAGAAAGCGGTAGAAGGCGGCGGTGAGTTCCGGAATCAGGTCGCGGCGCCCCATCTCGGCGATGAGCGCGGCCGCTTTCGAGACGACATAATTGCCGCGGTCTTTGAGCGCGCGCCGCAGAGCTTCGGTGGCGGCTGGAGCCAGCGGGTTCGCGCGCAGTTCGCGCAACTGCTCCAGTTTGCGGTCAAGCGCCTGTTTGCCGGACATGAAGGGGGCGGGTCCCGCCGCCTAGATATAGCGAACGTTATTCTTGGCCTCGTCCCAAACCACTTTCTTGTTGTGGCGGAATGAGAGGGTGGCCATGTGGCCGGATATGGCAGCCTGCTGGCCCGCCTCCACCGGCGCAATCAGTTTCGCCTTGCCGCGGATGGCTTCGAGCCAGTTGCGGATGTGCGCCTGCACGGCGAGATTGTCGTTGCCGGGCAGTTCGATGCGCATCTCCTTGCGGGCGGCAACCTGAGGCGGCGCCTTGCCGCCGAAGGTCTCGGGGGTGAAGGTCAGGATCTGGCGGTTCAACACCTCGATGGTGCCTTCGTTGCCCATGAACTGTTCGCCATAGCCGTATTTCACGTTGCCGAAGTAGCAGGAGTAGTTGATGTGGAACTTGTCCTTGTACTCGTAGATGGCGCTGAAGGTATCCGGCACTTCGCGGTCGTCGCTGGCATCAGTCCAGCGGTAGATGCCGCCCGAGGCCATGCAGGAGTGCGGAAGCGTTTTGCCGCAAACGAAGTTGGTGATGTCGGTCTGGTGCACCAGCAGATCGGTAGAAATGCCGCCCGAATAGTCCCAGTAGAGCCGCCACTGGTAGTAGCGCTGCTTGTTGAACGGCCGCTTGGGAGCATTGCCGAGGAACTTGCTCCAATCCGTATTCTCCGGGTTGGCGTCGGCGGGGATGTTGTAGCGCCACGCCGGGTTGTCGGGAAGCGAGTTGCGATACCAGAAGGCGCGCACGTAGTGGATGTCGCCGATCATACCGTCAGCGACCATTTGTTTCGCTTTCTGATATAGCGAATTGCTGCGGTTCTG
>JADLBG010000767.1 GCA_020847895.1 Bryobacterales bacterium | reverse complement strand
TGATTCATTTCGGGCGGAACATCTGCGTGGCGCGGAAGCCGAAGTGCGGCGAGTGTCCCATGAACAGCTTGTGTTATGCCAAGGACAAGGCGGGGCCGTCCATGGAGTGAACCGGAAGGAGCGGTATGGGGAACGAAATTGTCGGCACATGGAGACTGACGGATTACTTCACGGTGGACCCAAGCGGGGTGGCGCGGAAGTTCTGGGGTCCGGATGTGGTGGGGTACCTGATGTATTCGGTGGATGGGTACATGTGCTTGACGCTGATGAAGCCTGGGCGGGGCAATTTCGCGGCTCAGGATCCGCTGATGGGGACGAAGGAGGAGAAGGCGCACGCGGCGGAGACGTACATTTCCTATGGCGGGCGGTACACGGTGGATGGGGACAAGGTGACGCATCATGTGGAGTTCAGCCTGTTTCCGAACTGGGTGGGGATGGACCAGGTGCGGTATTTTGCGGTGGATGGGGATGAACTGAGGCTGCGTTCGACGCCGACGAAGGTGGGCGGGGATGATGTGGTGGTGCAGGTGTTGTGGACGAGGGCGGGGTAGGGGCGGACGGTTCCGTGAGTCCTCGAGCCAATGATCTTTTCCAGTCATCGTCCATAAGAACACACTCGCGCTCCGTCGCATAGGCCAACTGCTCCTCGTCAGGCTTTCCAGTCAGCCTGGCCTCCAAAGCCGTGAGCACGGTCACGCCATGAGAGCGAAGCGCGGCCACGAGACCCTTGCGCGCCGCATCCTCATCGATATAGATCCGGACCAGGGCCACTGAGGATCAGCGCCGGGATTGTTCCGCGAGCGCGTCGTACTCGCGCTCCTCTGCTTCCAGATCAGCGTCGATTTCGGTCTTGTGGGCGTAGTAGTAGGCAAGTGCGGCATGCACCTGTGCCAGCGACAGGCGCCCGAAATTCGCGGCGATCTCTTCCGGCCCCTCGCCCATGTTGCGCAAAACGGCGATTCGGCGAACCGTGACCCCCGTTCCAGCGATGCACGGCCGGCCGCCGTGAAGGCCCGGTTGGCTGTAGATGAGACTGCCGATATCGGTGACGGCTGCCAATCGATTCCAAGTATAGCGCCCACGCGGTCGTGAGGCTTGGGAAGCCGCGCCCGGGTGGCATTCCGCCGGTCTGAACAAAACTCCCGGAGAAGTGTTCAATTTCGATGATGCCCGTTGGTGGTGGCACGCGGCAACTTTGCGCCAATTGCATGTTCGCAGCCTGCCCGTCTGGGGCGATTGAACAGAATTAGCAGTTCTGTTCAAGCAACCACTAGCTGGACGATGATCAGGGTCGATCCGCCACGGCAGCAGCGCTTCCGGCCGATGGACCCTTTTTTCGTCGCGCGCCAACGTAGCTGTAGGGATCATCCGGGGGAGCGGCCTTGCCGTGAGATTTCAGACGCGCCCATAAACGTCGAACGAAGTCTCGAAGATGGAATTGCCGCGGCTGTGCCATAGGACTATGCTACACATGTCTGGGATATGCAAGCCATCTTGCCCGTGAGTACAAGGCATACCACCTTCCAGTCTGATGCGCCTACTCGGAGATGAGAACCTTTCGCCGGCGATGGTGGAGGCATTGCGGGAAGCAGGCCACGATGTGATCCGGGCACGAACGGATGCCCCAGGCGCTGGAAACGCGGCCCCTGGATCTCGGCGAAGTCGACGGCCGCCCATGATTGACCCCCTGAACGAAGACTTCTACAGCGATCGGTGGCGTGCCGCCGGTACGGACCCTCCGCCGTCAATTCGGTATGACGGCCGGCATCGCGACGCCCAGGCGATGAGGAATTGCGGTTATTGTAGTCTATGAGTAATCAAGGGCCGAGGACAGCATTTCGGCTTCAGAGCAAGTAATCAAATCACTGGGAGAACAAGAACATCTGTGAAGAACGGAACGTCGGATGTCATTGTGATTGGCGGGGGCCCGGCGGGGTCCACGGCCTCGACGCTCATTGCGCAGCGCGGCTACAAGGTGCGGTTGTATGAACGGATGCAGTTTCCGCGGTTTCACATCGGGGAGTCGCTGATTCCGGAGACGTACTGGGTGTTGCAGCGGCTGGGAATGCTCGAGAAGATGCGGAACAGCCATTTCGTGAAGAAGTACAGCGTGCAGTTCGTGAATGCGACGGGGAAGCTGTCGGCTCCGTTCTATTTTTGGGACAATAAGCCGCACGAGTGCTCGCAGACATGGCAGGTAGCGCGGAGCGAATTCGACCAGATGATGCTGAACAACGCGCGCGAGCATGGAGTGGAGGCTTTCGAGGGTGTTCACGTAAAGGACGTGCTGTTTGAAGGGGACGGCGCCGTGGGTGTGATTGTGCGGGATGGGGATGGGGCGGAGCACGAGGAGCGGGCGAAGGTAGTGGTGGATGCCAGCGGGCAGAGCGGGTTGCTGCAACACAAGTTCAAGCTGCGGGTGTGGGATCCGATTTTGAACAAAGGGGCGATCTGGACGTATTGGGAGGGGGCATATCGGGATCAAGGGAAGGACGAAGGGGCGACGGTAGTGCTACAAACGGCGAACCGGAAGGGATGGTTCTGGTACATTCCGCTGCATGACAACCAGGTGAGCATTGGGGTGGTGGCTCCGTTCGATTATCTGTTCAAAGGGCGGAACAATCACGAGGTGACGTATCAGGAAGAGGTTGAGAGGTGCCCGGCGATCCGAGCGCGGGTGGCGAATGCGAAGCGGGCGACGGGATATTTCGCGACACGGGATTACTCGTACCGGGCGACGAAGGTCGCGGGGAACGGGTGGGTGATGGTGGGAGACGCATTCGGATTTCTCGATCCGCTGTACTCGTCGGGAGTGCTGCTGGCGCTGAAGTCGGGGGAACTGGCGGCGGATGCGATTGTGGAAGGGTTGCAAGCGGGGGATGTATCGGAAGGGCAGTTGGGGAAATGGGGTCCGGGGTTCAACCGGGGGGTGGACCGGATGCGGCGGCTGGTTTGCGAATACTATGACGGGTTCAGTTTCGGGAAATTCATGCGGGAGTATCCGGAGTTGAGGGGGACGGTGACGGATCTGCTGATCGGGGATTTGTTCACGGACAAGGTGGACCGGGTCTGGGAGCCGCTCGAATCGCTGTATCCGGAGGGGAAGACGGCTCCGGCGGGGTGGGACGGCGGCATTTTGGGTGACGCGGGGTTCGGCAGGCAGAACGAATTGACGGTGCCGGAGGGGCCGAAGCCTTGAGGGGGGTGTTTGAGGGAAACTATCCCGTATGGGACTGGCCGCTCTATTATTGATGCTACAAGGGTGCGCGCCGCCGGCGGTAGGAGAGGCTCCGCGAGCCGAACATGCCATCATCCTGCTGATCGACGGGCTCAGCTTCAAGGCGCCCGAGCGTATCGGGATGAAGAATTTCCAGGCGCTGACGGCGGCGGGGGCGTATTGGGAGAAATCGTACAACATTGTTCCGGCGCACCCCAAGAGCGGCGAGTGGGCGCGTTATCATTCTTCGTCGATTCCGAACCCGGCGATTCTGGCGGGCACACTGCTGCTGCGGCCGGATCAGCGCTGGGTGCAGGATAGCTTCTATCCGCACCGCGTCACCGCCCACGCGGCGAATGACATCGATTACCGGCGATTGAACGTGGGGTTCCACCTGAGCTTCCTGCACGGCTCCGACGAGGCTCCCGTGGACGATGCGGAGGTGTTTTTCTGGGCCGCCGAGTTTCTCCGCAAGGCGCGGCCCGCGTTCATGAAGATCCACCTGCAGGACACCGGGCGCGGCGGGGAGATGTGCCGGTCGGAACAGAATCCGGCCGTAGCATGGCGTGGGAACATCTGGGCCGAGGGCTCGCCTTACCGCAGGAACGCGCTCAAAGCCGATGAATACCTGGGGCGCATCGTGGAGGAACTCGGGAAGCTTGGGTTGAGGGAAAAGACGGTCCTGTTCGTGAGCGCGGACCACGGGCAGTCTGACGGCGGCTGGCATCCCTTCGATGACCGCGACGCGTGGGCGATGCCGCTTGTCGCGGTGGGGCCGGGCATCAAGAAGGGTCAGCGCTTCGAGTATGCCGAGCAGATCGACATCGTGCCGACGCTGTGTCATCTGATGGGGGTGAAGCCGCCGCCCAATGCGGACGGGCGCATCCTGGCCGAGGCGCTCATCGATCCGCCGGCGGGCGTGCCGCCGCGGCGCTACACCGTGCGGGAACTCAACGCCGTGCTGGTGGAAGGCGAGGCGCTTGCGCGGAAGCAGCCGAAAGGCTCGGCGGCGGCCAAGGACTTTTTCGGCTTCGACCGCATTCTGCACTGGCGCGACTTCGGCACGCTGGAAAAACTGCTGGCGCACGATCGCGCGGCGGTGGAAGCCATGCGGGCGGGGAGGCGTTAGCCAGGCTCACGGGAGGAGTTCGCGCAGGTCGATAGTGTAGTGGTCGTTGCCGTGAGCGACGGTGAGGAGGCGGCCTCCGGGAGCGGATTGGAGGTAGGGGGAGTCGAAGAGTTTCCATTGGGAGAAGTCGCGGGGTTGGCCGTAGGTGAAGCGGAGGTCATGGCCGCGGAGGGAGCGGAAGCGCACGGTGGGGACGGGTTCGAGTTCAAAATGGAGCGGGAGGGCGAGGATGGCGCGGCGGAAGGCTGCGAAATCGGGGAATTCGGAGGCGGAAGCGGCCTGGAGGATGGTTCCGTTGTGGAGGTGGGGGCTCAAGAGGCGGCGGCCGCCGCCGGGGACGGGTTTCCATTCATAGGGAGCGAGGGGGCGGTAGGCGATGAAGGCGTTGCCCCCTTGGGCGAAGATCCAGCCGGAGGGGTGTTCTTCGAAGTGAGTCAGGTTGTCGGGGAAGAACCCGTTGATGTGGGGGAAACGGGTTCCGGGCGGGATGTCGTAGAGGGCGATGATGGTGTCCTGGTCCTGGAGGATCTGCTCGTAGGGGGAGCCGCCGAGGAATTTGTCGGGGGAGTCGTAAGTTTTCTTGGAGCGGACGACGGCCTCGGTGACGAAGTCGGGCATGGCGGTGAAGTACATCTGGAGTTCATAAATAGAGGAATAGGGGTGCATTGAGAAGATGGTGTTGCGCTTGCCGCGCGGATCGTCGAGCGCCCAGGTGACGTCCCAGGAGTGTTGCTGGATGGGCTGGAGAATGCCGCCCTGATCGGAGCCGACGGCGTAGTCGTGGTGCATGTAGGTTGTCTTGTAGACGGGGGCGTTGCGGACATCGGTGAAACGCCAACGGTTTCGGGTGCGCTTTAACTCGCGGTGGAGGTAGGGGCGGGAGCGGTCCGTGGCGATCTGGCGGATGAGTTCGGGGGGTTGGTAGGCGGAGGCGACGGAGTAGAAGAGGGCGTAGTAGCTGAAGCCGGGGAGGGGATAGCCGAGGCCGAAGAGAAGCCAGCCGAAGTCGCTCGAGACGCCGTTCCATTTTTCGAGGACCTGGGTATCGTCGGTGCGGGCGTGGGCTCCGATGTAGATGCCGTCGAGGTTTTCGATGGCGTAATCGGCGATGATCCAATCGAGCATGCGCTGGGCGCGGAGGCGCATTTTGGGATCCTCGGACCAGGCGGCGAGGTAGGAAAGAGGCAGGAGGTAGACGCCGATGTAATGAGTGCAGTCATATTCGCCCTGGCCGATGGTGGTGGTGAGCTTCATCCAGTGGAGGAGGTACTCTTCAGCCTCGTGGAAGTTTTCCGAGGAAGACTTTCCGGTGTACCAGGTGTCGCCGGGCTGATCGGGATAAAGCTGGGACATGAGGTAGAGGGAGACGTAGTACATGAGCCAATGGTTTTCGGTGTCGCCGCGAAAGGGCATGTAGGTCTTCCAGGATTGGCGGAGGGCGTTGCGGGCGGAGGGCGTGAGTTGTCCGCGGTCGAGGTAGGCGACGGCGGTGACGGGGAACATCCAGAACATGTCGCCGCTGGGGGATTCGAGAAGTTCTTCAAGGCGGCGGGAACACCATGCGGGATCGCGGTGGAGATAGAGCTTGGCGGCGATGGTCTGGTAGCTTCCGTTGGGAAGCGCGGCGTTGGTTTCGATGACCTTGCGGATGCGGTCCGGGAAGGCGGTTTGCGCCGAGGCCGGCGCGAGCAGGAGCAGGGCTGTGAAGAGCAGGTTCATCGACTTGCCTCCGGAACGAAGAAGAAGCCTTGGATGATGCTGCCCTCCATGCCATGGCGGCTCCAATGGAGACCCGCGTCTTCCGAGACGAAGACGGCTTCCTCGTGGACGCTTGCGTAGAGGCGGCCGGGGTGATCGGGGTGGAAGGCGACGCTCCAGACCTGGGTGGAGGGCAGGCCGGTGTTGCGGGGGGTGAAGGTGCGGCCGTTATCGTCAGAGACGAGGACGCCGGGGCCCCAGCCGCAGACGGCTAGGCGGCGCGGCTGGCGCGAGTCGTAGGCGATCTTGTAGAGGGTAGGTCCGGCGGGGATGGCGGGGACTGGTTGCCAGGAAGAGCCGTTGTCGAGCGAGCGGTAGAGGCCGGAGGATTGCGTGGCGGCGAGCCACTCGGCGGGTTGGTGCGGGGATTGTTCGATGGCGGTGATCATTTCGGGGGCGCCGGCGGCGCGGCGCCAGTGGGCTGCGTTATCGGTGGTGAGGAAGACGCCAAGCTCAGTGCCGGCGAGCAGGCGACCTTCGACGGCGCGGTCGACGCGGATGGTTTTGGTGAACTTGCGGGAAATGCCAGTGTCGGTGTGCCGCCAGGTGCGGCCGTCATCAGTGGAGGCGGCGATGCCATCGGGGAGGGCGATGAAGAGCGTTCCGGGGTGGTGGGGATCGACAGCGACATCCTGGAGTTCCGTAACGTTCCAGG
>JADLBG010000766.1 GCA_020847895.1 Bryobacterales bacterium | reverse complement strand
GGATTGTACGGTGGCCGCGGGCGATGGCGCAGTACACCCTCGGGCACGCTTATCGCGTGAAGAAAATCGAGGCGCGGGTGAACAGGCTTCGGCGTGTGTTCCTGGCGGGGAATGCGTACAGCGGGATTGGGGTTCCGGATTGTATTCGGACGGGGAGGTTGGCGGCGGAGGCCATTGTAAGGGGCGCGACCAGGTGAACTCTTGCGTTGACAAGGGCATGACTCAGGAGTGACAGCGTACCCGCTATGCAACGGGCGCGAAAGGCAAATCTGAGAGACAAATTCTCAGTTTGGCCGGGCTGGAATCTAATGTGCCCCGACGGAACGTTTATGATCAAGCCTTTTGAGGAGCTTATCAAGGGACCAGCCAAAGGCAGCCACGCCCTCGGACTCGAGCCTGTCTAATAGCGCGCCGAAATCCACGCCGACGCCGCGAATACGCTGGAGCGCCGACTCAGCCTCGGCCCAACCCTCGGAGGCAGTGGCGCCGCGGATCCGGCCGTGGTCCTGTAGCGCGTGAAGTGTCGCTGGCGGAACCGTGTTGATAGTCTCCGGCGCAACCAGTTCCTCAACATACATGAGATCCGGATAGGCGGGATTTTTCGTGCCCGTGCTCCCCCACAAGACGCGCTGCGGGCGGACGCCGCGGGCGTGAAGAGCGGCAAAGCGCGCTGAAGAGAAAATTTCTCGAAAACGGCGATAGATCAAACGAGCGTTTGCGATTGCGGCCCTTCCACGCAACGCCAGCGCATCGGCCGTGCCGATGTTATCGAGTTCACGGTCTACAGCGGTATCGATCCGGCTGACGAAAACCGAAGCGACCGATGCGAGTTGAACCGGATTCGCCGCGCGTTCGATCCCGCGCAAGAACGCATCCACAACGGCCTCGTACCGGCGCATGGAAAAGATCAAGGTGACATTAATGTTGATTCCCCCGGCTAAGGCCTCCGCGATTGCGGGAATACCTTCCTCCGTGGCGGGAATTTTGATCATCGCGTTCGGACGGCCGATTTCGCGCCAAAGCCGGGACGCTTCCGCCACGCTTCCTTTCGAGTCGTGCGCGAGAAACGGGGACACTTCGATGCTTGCGTAACCATCGGCGCCGCCAGTGGCCTCATAGACGGGTTTCAGAAGATCGCACGCGCTCCGGACATCTTCAATGCTCAAGGATTCGTAGACCGACCGGGCATCGTGGTGGGCCGCGGCGAGCGACTCGACGGCACTGTCGTAATCATGAGTTTCATCAATGGCGCGCTCGAAGAGCGTGGGATTGCTGGTGAGCCCTGTGATGCCGCATTGTTCGATCAGACGATTCAACTCGCCGTTTCGGATCATTCCCCGGCTAATGTAGTCGAGCCAAAGGGATTGCCCCCGGCGGCGCAATTCTTCGATTGGATTCATGCTGTTCTGCCTCCCAAATTTCAATTTGCGGCAACACTCGCCGATAGCCAATAGTTCGTTTGTCACGGGTCGCGGAGGGTTCCTCACGATGCGTCCAAACGGCGCAGTGGGGTTGCCTTGGAACCAAATGTCTCGCGCCGGATGACAAATGAATCATTTCACCTGCGTCCATACTCGCGGAAAATGTCAAGAAGGAGGCTGATGGAACACGTGATGACGACAGCAGAAGACCGCAAAGAGTGGCTGCTGAAGCACATGGGTAAGGATTCCGTGGGGCGCGCCGCGATGGTGGCGGCTTTCCGGCGGGATGAGGACCAGGGCGAATTGGAAAAAATAATCGGCCCGTGCGAGTGGAACGTAATCCGGAGTGGGACCTGTGCCGCGGCAATCGAGGCTGTGCAGCGGAGCGAGCCGCAAATTGTCGTTTGCGGGCGCACTTTCCCCGATGGTGAGTGGAAGGACACATGGGACCGCCTTCGCACCCGGCCCAACCCGCCGATGTTTATCCTGGCTTCGCGGCTCGCGAATGAATCGTTGTGGTCGGAAGTTCTGAATCTTGGGGGATACGATCTCCTGCTGAAGCCTCTTCATCCTGAAGAGGTGGTCCGGACCGTGCACGGCGCTCTCATGACGTGGCGGAATGCGCAAGCGAGGGACGGCGGGCATTTGCCGCATGGCGCAACGCGCTGCCTGGAGCACTGAAAGGAGCGGGAAAGATGTCTTCGACAACACAATCAATGGTCTATGCGGTCACGCTGGCGTCACGGCGTGAGGTGGGAGTCCGCACTCTGGCATTCGAGGTCACGCGGCCGCGGGGTTTTCAATTCATCGCGGGGCAAACGGCGGATTTAACCTGGATCGATCCACCGGAGACCGATGGGGAAGGGAATACGCGCACCTTCTCGATCGCCAGCGCGCCACATGAACCGCAACTGCTGTTCGCCACGCGGTTGCGGGATACGGCATTCAAGCGCGTGCTCGAAAAGGCCGCGCTCGGAACCGCGCTGCGCCTGGAAGGGCCATTCGGCAACCTGACGTTGCATAACAACCCCCGGCGGCCCGCGGTCTTGATCGCCGGCGGTATCGGCATCACGCCTTTCCGCAGCATCATCAGGAGCGCGGTGAACGATAAGCTTCCGCACAGGATCCTGCTCTTGTACGCGAACAAGAGCGCTGAGAGCGCCGCTTTCCTGGAGGAGTTCGCCGCAATCGAGAAGGGTAACCCGAATTTTACGTTTGTCCCGACCGTGGATGATCCGCCGCCCTCCTGGCGAGGCGAAACGGGACGAATCAGCGCGGAAATGCTCACGAAGCATTTGAAGACTATCGCGGCGCCGGAATCGGCCGGCCCCATCTGTTACGTTGCCGGTCCTCCGCCTATGGTGTCAGCCATTCGGGTAGCGTTAAGCAAGGCGGGAATCGACTCGGACGATATTCGCAGCGAGGATTTCTCCGGCTACTGAGCCGGACGCAGGCGCCACTGGACGGAAGGAGATAACCAATGCCGGAGTCTGTGTACCCGCCACCATCGAAGGACCTTGCGCGCAGGCGCCGTGAACTGGCGCCGGCCGCGCAGGCCGCTTTCAATTCGTTTAGTCAGACTGTATTTGCGGATGGCGCATTGCCCGCGAAGACGAAGCAACTCATCGCCGTCGCGGTAGCGCATGTCACTCAGTGCCCGTATTGTATTCGCGGTCACACCAAATCCGCATTGCGGCACGGAGCAACACAAGAGGAAATTATGGAAGCCATCTGGGTTGCGGCCGAAATGCGAGCCGGCGGGGCCTATGCGCATTCCTTTCTGGCGCTCACCGCAATGGAAGAAGCGGCCGAACACGGCAGTTGAATCCGGCCCGGCCGCTCAGTGGCCGGCTTGAGGCCAGGCGATCGTCAGCAGGAAAGCGCTGTCTTCGATCGCCACAACATCGTGAGCCATTCCACGATCGAGCACAAGCACGGCGCCCGCGGGCAAATCAAATTCCTTGCCGCCGGCGTGCATTCGCAAATGGCCCTGGATGGTCTGCACGGAGATGCGGCCCGCGGCGTGGTGTTCGTGGATCGTCGTATTGGCCTGAAGCGCTATCAGGACCATGCGAAAATCATCGTACTTCACCAGGGTCTTGGCATTCCGGCCGCTTTGCCAGTAGGATTCCTCGCGCAGTTCATGAATCTGTCCGGAAAGATCGAACGTGAGGGACGGGCCCGCCGTCGCTTCCGGCGCGCGCGCGTCACCGCGGGAGGTTTCGTGTTCAAGCATGAAAGGTTCCTCTCTTATGGCCCATGTGGGACTGCAAGTACTCTTTCAACGCGACCGCGTTGTTGTGCTCCGTATCATGTGAACTGTAGACAAGGGTGACCGGCCCGCGAAGCGAGGCATCCCGGATCGGCTCCCATCCTTCGGGATGCCGTTCCAGTTCCGCATGGTAGCGGCGTTGGAACTCCGGCCATTTTTCCGGATCGTGGGCAAACCAGCGCCGGAGGGAGTCGCTTGGGGCAACGTCCTTGAGCCAGGCATCCAACCGTAAATCCGTCTTCCTGACGCCGCGCGGCCAGAGCCGCTCGACCAGAAATCTCGTCCCGTCCTCCGGCCCTGCTTTCTCATAGACTCGTTTCAAAGTGATCATTGTTATTTCCCCTTGGCTGCGTACTCACCTGGCTGATAGGTTCCCGCCACCGCGCGAAAACTGACTGCCAGCCGGTTCCAGCCGTTGATCGCGATGACGGCCATGGTCAGATCAACCAGTTCCTTTGTGCTGAACTCGCGGCAAGCCGTTTCATAGACGTCGTCGGGAACGTGATCGCGGCCCACCAGGGTTACGGCTTCCGTCCAGGCCAGGGCTGCGCGCTCGCGCGGGGTGAAGAAGGGCGCCTCTTTCCACACCACGACAGCGTATAGGCGCTGCTCGGTTTCGCCCTCTACGCGGGCGTCCTTCGTGTGCATGTCGACGCAATAGGCGCAGCCATTGATCTGCGATGCCCGCAGCCTTACCAACTCCAAAAGTTTCCTATCGAGTCCGGAATTTCGGGCATAGCGCTCCACGGCGTACATCGCCTCGAGCGCTCCCGGAGCCACCTCCCGGTAATCGAGTCTTGGTTGCATCGTATCTGTCATTTCCTTTTCCCATCGTCATTGTAAGTTAGGACGCGTCCCCATGTTCCCGCCGTGCCCCAGAGGCCTGAGCGCAGGCACTCGAGTTGGACGATCTGGCTGTGATCGACGAACAAATTCACTTCCGGACCATAGTTCTGAACGTACCAGGAAAAAACATCCGGGTCGGCCGCCTCGAACATGATCTTCTCAAGCCCGAGCGCATCGGCGAACTGCGCGGGAACTTCCGTCCGCCACGTCCGCACGCTTTCCGTGATTCCTTCCGATTCGATCATGATCTGATAGGCTCCGGCATCGAGAAATTTCTGAGCCAACTGGATGGACCATCGCGGATCGTGGGTGCCCTCCGCTTCCAATGCCTCGGCCCGCGTCGCGCCGCCCGCCCCAAACTGAATTCCCACTTCGGGCTTGGCCTTCAAACCGCACTTCCGCACTTGCTCGACCAGTCGCAGCCAGTCCCCGGCCGGGATTGTGATGAACCCGCAAGAGATCTCGATGATATCGAAACCCACTTCGCGGCATTCCTTGATATAGCGGTCCACGGCGTCCGCGCCCTGCGTGAGCACGTGCTCGATGAAGCCGCCGGTCGAAACCAGCACATTGTGGCGATGGCAAAGCTCGAGCAGTTCCGTCAGCGCCGGACGGGGAAGCAGCGTAAAGGAGCCTCCGGCAAACTTGAGGGTGTCGATATACTCCCCCATCGTTTCCAGAACGTCCTCCAGATAGCGCTTGCCCATGGGCGTGTAATAGGGCCCGCGGATCTCCGTGATGCCGGCAGAGCGAGGCTTCGTCTGGCGGTGGTTCCGATTCAGGAATGAAAAGGCATGGTCAGCCATGAATTACCTCACTGCTTTCAGGGGGCACATGGACGGCGCCCAGCAACCGGGCCAGATCCGAAGCGCTCGTGTCTTCCATATTGAAGACCGCGCCGGCGATGGCCTGGCGCTCCTCGGCCGTCGTATAGGGTTCCGCCAGACGTTCGAATTTCGAGTGCGCCATTTCCCAAGTCATCGGGTGAGTGAAGAATCCGGGATAATCCCGCATTTCCTTAGTCAACGTACGGCCGCTGCGCAAACGAATCGTGATGCGGCACGGCATTTCATTTGGAAAGCGCTCCGAATAGCTTGCGTTTGAGCTTACTTTGACGCGGCGCAGCATCTCCTGTACATCGGAGCGGCGAATGCGCTCGGCCCGGTACTGCTCCGGCATGACCGCTCCATCCAGAGCCGCCACCGCCAGAATGTAGGGCAGACTGTGGTCTGCCTGCTCCTTCGTCTCAATGCCGGAGGTCTTGTCGCCTTCCTCTCCGCCGCCGATGATGTGGTAGGCCACGTCGAAGATATCCAGACCGATGTGTTCCACATCGGCCGGCTCAAATGGATGCCGCTGCTTCAGTTCGAGCACGCCTTCAATGGCCGTTTGGGAATGAATCTCGGCGTTGTATTTCTTCACAATGGTGCGTTTCACACGATCGAGATCTTCGCGCGACCAATCGATTTCGAACAATCCCGTGATGGCATCCATCAGCCCCTTCTCCCCTTCGATTACCTCCAGCGGCCCGGTGATGCCCATCCGAGCCAGGAAGACGATGCCCGTGGAGCAGCCGGCCATATAGGGATAGGCCAAGCCCTTCCAGTGCGAAAGTTTGCCGGTCCTTGTGACTCGCAGCGCATTTAACGCCGTGCCGCTGATAGCAATCGCGTTGGCCGCTTTGGAAGTATCAAGCTGCAAGGCGCGGGCGGCTCCGGCCGCCACCGCATACGCTCCCTGAACAGTGTGATCGAATCCAGCCGCGCGGACGGGGGCCACATCGCTCAACCGGCACTGCACCTGGTAGGCAACCGCCAAAGCCGTCATGAGATCGCGGCCGGTGGCGCCCGCATATTCGGCGGCCGCCAGCACCGCCGACAGGTTGTCGCTGGGATGACAGGTTTCACCTTTCGCCAGGTAGCTGTCATTGAAATCCAGGTAGCGAACCGCTGCGCCATTATGGAAAGCGGCCTTCTCGGGCGCCGCCCGCCCGCCGCCGATCAGAGTGCACTGGCCCCCTGTGTCAAACTCGGCAAGATTCCGCCGAATGATTCTCGCCGGTTCGCTATCCAGCGCTCCGATGGCGCAGCCCAGGCTGTCCAGAACCCTGATTTTCAGTTGCTGGCGCGCCGTTTCAGAAAGCTCTTCATACGATGCACTGACGGCGAATTGAGCAAGTTGTTCCACTGCGGTCATCGCGGCACTCCGGAGTTCTTGATTCCACTGTCGCGGAGAACCGGCAAGTTGGGAATAGTTTTTTTGTCATGCGGCTGGAGACGGATATCACGCTGTGCATTTGTCACAGTTCTCCAGGACAAAAATCATACTGACCCGAGCCGCCACCGGGCATTAAGATTGGGTGAGTGCGAACCGCCGCAATGTCAGCGATACGGGAGAAAGCAGCATTTCCAGAGGTCGAAATTGCACGCTGGAGCGCGTCCAGCCTGCACGATCTGATCGAACACATTACCAGCCGCCACCATGCATACCTTCGAAGCGAACTGCCGTGGATGGATCGTGCCATCGCGCGGGCAGCCGAAGCCCGAGGCCGCGCCGGCGCGAGCGCCCAGGCGCCGCTCTCCCGCACATTCCGCTTCTTCAAACGCGAATTGGAACTCCACTTGAGAAAGGAAGAAGAGGTCTTGTTCCCCCTCATCCGGCGGTTGGAAACCGCGGTCCATTCGGGCGCCAATCCGCCGCGGTTCTCATTCGGATCGATCGCCAATCCGATCGGCATCCTGCGGGAGGACCACGAAGGCGAGAGCCGCCAGATCGGACGAATGCTGGATTGGATCGGGAATTATAGCGGCCCGCCGTCAACCGCGCATATCTTTGATCCGCTCTTCGATCGCCTGCAAGCGCTCGATGCCGACATGCGGCTGCACGTGCATCTCGAAGACGAGATCCTATTCCCGCGTGTCCGGTTACTGGAGGGCGAATCGTGACCATCCTGATGTGGCTGCTTTGGGCGATGCCGGTTGCCGCGCAGACGGGCGCGCCTGCCTCGGTGGAAACCGGCAGAACGCTATTCACCGGGACCCTGCGTTTCGCCAACGGCGGTCCCGCGTGCGCTTCCTGCCACAATGCCGCGGGCATCGGTTTTCCAGGAGGAGGCAACATGGGGCCGGATCTCACGAGAGTCTATGCCAGGTTTGGCCCGGACGGGCTGAATTCATCCCTGGAAACGCTCTATTTCCCAGCGATGACTCCCATCTATGGCTACCGCCCGCTTACACAGGATGAGCGTCGGAACCTGTTCGCCTTTTTCCAAAGCATTAGCCGGAAACAGGAGCAATCTTCCACGCCGGCGGTCGGCGGACTTGCGCTGGCCGGCTTGGTGATCCTCCTCGCTGTTACCGCCGTTGCCGGACGGCATCGTTTGAAACCCGTGCGCCGGAGGCTGGTCGAACGGGCGCGGGTCGAAGCCGGGAGGCGCGCATGAGTTGGATACGGGACCTCGTGGACCCCAAGGCGCGCACCTGGGAGGCGTTCTACCGCAACCGCTGGCAGCACGATCGCGTCGTGCGCAGCACTCATGGGGTGAACTGTACGGGCAGTTGCTCCTGGATGATCCATGTCAAGGACGGAATCGTCACCTGGGAGATGCAGGCCACCGATTATCCGCTGCTCGAAGCGGGCCTCCCGCCCTACGAGCCGCGCGGATGCCCGCGAGGAATCACATTCTCCTGGTATGTGTATAGTCCGCTGCGGATCAAGCATCCTCTCATTCGCGGAGTGCTGCTCGACACATGGCGGGAAGCGCGCGCGCGGAACGCTGATCCGGTAGACGCGTGGGCTGAAATCATGGACAACGCGGAGGCTCGCCGCCGTTACCAGGTTGCGCGCGGCAAAGGCGGGTTCCGCAGAACCGGTTGGGACGAAGCGCTCGAGATCATTGCGGCATCGCTCCTCTACACTGCCGGCAAGTATGGGCCTGACCGCGTGGCCGGCTTTTCGCCGATTCCCGCCATGTCCATGGTGAGCTATGCGGCCGGATCCCGATTCCTGCAGTTGTTCGGGGCCGCGATATTGAGCTTTTACGACCTGTACGCGGATTTCCCGCCCGCCTCGCCGGAGACCTGGGGCGAAAAGACCGATGTCGCGGAAAGCGCCGACTGGTTCAACAGCAAGTATATCGTCTCGACGGGCAGCAATCTGAACATGACGCGCACGCCGGACGCCCACTTCGCCATTGAAGCGAAGCACCACGGGACAAAGCTGGTGGTGCTCTCCCCGGATTTCAGCGAGGTATCGCGGCACGCCGATTGGTGGATCCCCGTGCATTCCGGCATGGATGCGGCGTTTTGGATGGCCGTCGATCACGTGATTCTCAAGGAATTCCACGTGGTCCGGCAGACGCCCTACTTCGTGAATTATCTGAAGCAGTATTCCGACAGCCCGTTTCTCGTGGTGGTGGAAGAGGCCGGCGAGGAATTCAAGGCGGGCCGGTTTCTGCGCGCCGGCCAGTTGTCGCGTTACGCGGCGGTGGAGAACGGGGAGTGGAAGTTCCTGGTGCTCGACGCGAAGAGCGGTGAGCCGCGTATGCCTCGAGGCGCCATCGGCAGCCGCTGGCAAGCCGCCAAAGGGCGATGGAATCTGGAACTGAAAGACGAACTGGACGATGCGGAAATCGATCCCGTGCTCAGCCTGTTCGAAACCCGTGACGCCGAACTCGCCGTGACCTTCTCGGACTTCGGCTCGAACGCCGCTGTCCGGCGCGGCGTTCCGGTGAAGTACGTCGACACAGCCGCGGGCCGGGTGGCAGTGACCACTGTCTATGACCTGCTGATGGCCCAGTATGGGGTCCCGCGCGGGCTGGCAGGCGAGGATCCGCGGGATTACGACGACGCCGACGCGCCCTACACGCCGGCATGGCAGGAGAAGTTCACCGGCATCGGCCGCAATACGGTGATTCAATTCGCGCGTGAATTCGCGGGGACCGCGGAGAAGACCGGGGGCAAATGCACGGTGCTCGTCGGGTCCGGCGTGAACCACTGGTATCACGCCAACCTGCACTACCGCGCCTCGATCGCCGCCCTCATGCTTTGCGGATGCATCGGCGTGAACGGCGGCGGATTGAATCATTACACGGGGCAGGAGAAACTGGTGCCTGGCGCTTCGTGGTCGGCGCTGGCCATGGCGCTCGACTGGAGCGCTCCGCCGCGGCTTCAGAACGGGCCCTCGTTTCATTACGTCCACAGTGACCAGTGGAGGTATGAAAAAAGCACGGCCGAGCCTCAGCCCAATGGAGGCTTATATGCCCGCCATGTAATGGATCAGCAGATAGACGCGGTGCGAATGGGCTGGCTGCCCTTCTACCCGCAGTTCAACGAAAACCCGATTGAAGTGATCCGCCGCGCGGAGCAGGAGAACGCGAAAACTGAAGCGGAAATCAAAGACTGGGTAGTGACGCAGCTCAAGAACAGGCGGCTGCGGTTCGCGGTGGAAGACCCCGACGCCTCGGAGAACTGGCCGCGCGTGTGGATCATCTGGCGCGCCAACGCGATTCTCTCGAGCGCCAAAGGGCACGAATTCTTCCTCAAACACTACCTTGGCACGCATGACAACGCCATCGCCGCGGAAGTGGCAAAGGGGTCTGTGGAAGAGGCGCTCTGGCGGGAACCCACGCGAAAGGGAAAGATGGACCTGGTGGTGGACCTGAATTTTCGCATGGACACCTCCGCGCTGTACTCGGACATCGTGCTGCCCTCCGCCACGTGGTACGAAAAAGACGACCTGAACACCACGGACTTGCATTCCTACATCCATCCGCTCAGTGCGGCGGTCCCGCCCTGCTGGGAATCGAAGACCGATTGGGATATCTTCAAGGCGCTGGCGGCGAAGGTCAGCGCGCTGAGCGCAACGCAGTTCCCCGGCCCCTTCCGCGACATCGTGGCGACGCCTCTGCTCCACGATACCGTAGACGACCTGGCCCAGCCGAGCGTGAAAAGCTGGTACCGCGGCGAATGCGAGCCCGTTCCCGGCAAGACCATGCCTCACCTCTCGGTGGTCGAGCGGGATTACGCAAATCTGTATCACAAGTTCTGCTCACTCGGGGCCCGGCTCAAGGAGGAAGGGGTGGAAGAACGCGGCATTCACATCCCCATCGGAGATCTGTACGACCGGTTCGCGGCCGCAGCGCCGAAATACGAGTGGGGCGGACGCGAGTATCCATCGCTTGTCGAAGCCATCGATGCCGCGAACACCATCCTGCGCTTCGGGCCGGAAACCAACGGCGAGATGGCCTATCGCAGCTTCGAGGCCCGCGAGCGGGAAACAGGCCTGAAACTCGCCGATCTCGCGCGGGACAATCGCGGCATACATTACGATTTCGAGACGCTCAAAGCCCAACCCCGCAGGATTCTGACCAACGCCTGCTGGTCAGGCATCACCAATGGCGGACGACCTTACAGCTCATACTGCCAGAACATCGAGCGGCTGGTGCCGTGGCGCACGCTCACCGGACGCCAACACTTGTATCTGGACCATGAAGCGTACCTCGCATTCGGAGAAAACCTGCCAACCTTCAAGCCGCGGATCACGGCCGAAGCTTCTCTGAATTTGGCGGACAGCCGGGCGGAAGGCGAGTGCTTGATGTTGAACTGCCTGACGCCGCACGGGAAATGGCACATCCACAGCACCTACTCCGACGACCTGCGCATGCTGACCCTGTCGCGCGGCATCGAGCCGTTCTGGCTGAACGACAAGGATGCCGCCCGCATCGGAGTGCGGGACAACGATTGGGTGGAAGCCTATAACGACAACGGCGTAATCGTCACGCGCGCGGTGGTGAGCGCCCGCATTCCCGCGGGCGTCAGTCTCTTTTACCACGCGCCGGAGCGGAGCATCGCATTTCCCAAATCGCCGCTGCGCCGGAACAGGCGCGGCGGCGGAACCAACAGCGTCACGCGTCTGCGCCTGAAACCCGTGCTGATGGCGGGAGGCTACGGGCAGCACTGCTATCGCTTCAATGATTACGGGCCTGCCGCGTCCGATCGCGACACTTACGTGCTGGTTCGCAAACTGCCGGGGAAGCCCCAATGGTGATCGCGGGCGAGGGAGGGAAATGAACGTACGCGTACAAGTTTCGATGGTCTTCCACCTGGACAAGTGCATCGGATGCCACACCTGCAGCCTCGCCTGCAAGAACCTCTGGACCAGCCGTCCCGGCGCCGAATACATGTGGTGGAACAACGTGGAAACCAAGCCGGGCACAGGCTATCCCACGCTCTATGAAGATCAGGAGGAATACCGCGGCGGCTGGGAGGTCAAGGACGGCGAACTGCGGCTGAAGCTGAACACGCGCGCCGGCGAACTGCTGAATATCGCCTACAACCCGCGCCTCCCCGCGCTCGACGATTACTACGAGCCTTGGACTTACACTTACGGCGACCTGATTGACGGGCCGCCGCAAGAGGATCAGCCCGTGTTCAAACCGGTCTCTCTGGTTACCGGCAAGGAGATGGAGATCGAAGCCGGTCCGAATTGGGATGACGACCTGGGCGGCTCGGGAATCTATGCGGCCAACGATCCGAACCTGAGTTCGCTCAGCGACGAGCAGCGGCAGCAACTGCTGAACGTCGAGCGCGTCGTGTTCTTCTACCTGCCGCGTATTTGTAATCACTGCGTCAATCCAAGCTGTGTGGCCGCGTGCCCGGCGGGTGCAATCTACAAACGCGGCGAGGACGGAATCGTCCTGGTCAGCCAGGAAAAGTGCATGGGCTGGAGGATGTGCGTCTCGGGATGTCCTTACAAGAAGGTCTACTACAACTGGGAGACGGGCAAATCAGAAAAGTGCATTCTGTGCTATCCGCGGCTCGAAACCGGGCAGGCGCCGGCGTGCATGCATTCCTGCGTGGGGCGCATCCGCTACCTGGGCGTCCTGCTCTACGACGCCGATCGCATTCACGACACCGCCGCGCGCCCCGATGACGAATTGGTGGATGCGCAGCGCGAGATGATTCTCGATCCATTCGACCCCGAGGTGGTACGCCAGGCGAGGGCGGACGGCGTTGCCGAACACGTGATTGAATCGGCGCGGAAATCGCCGGTGTTCAAGTTCGTCAAGAAATGGAAGATCGCTCTTCCGCTGCATCCCGAATTCCGCACCCTGCCGATGCTGTTCTACGTGCCGCCGCTGTTGCCGGTGACCGGATCGATGAGCGATGAGGGGCTGTATGAGACCTCTTCTGATTTCTTCAGTTCACTGGAAAGCGCGCGCCTGCCGATTCGCTACATGGCGAACCTGTTTTCCGCCGGCGACGACGAGCAGGTGACACGGATTTACAGGAAGCTCATGGCAGGACGGTATTACAAGCGCGCGCAAACCGTGGGCGACGTCGATAGCGGGAAGATTGCGCAAATGCTCGCCGAAGCCCAAACCACAGCCGCGGAACTCGAGGAGATTTACGAGTTGACCGCGCTTGCCGGCTTCGACGAGCGCTTCGTCATTCCTCCGTTCTCTCGCGAAGCGGCCATCGAACTGGTGCAGATCACGCAGTCTCGCCAGGAGGGCGGAGGCATGGGATTCGTGCACGAACCGCGCCGGGGATTATAGCCGTGTACCGTTATTTCGCCACGCTCGTAAGCTATCCGGGCCGGGACATCTGGCCGTCACTCGACGAGTCGATTCAATCGCTTGCCGCCGGGTTTCCGGAATCGGCCGCGATGCTCGGGAAGTTTCGTGAGTCCGCTGTCTCATTAGGGCAGGACGCGCTCGAGGAAATGTACCTCCAGACGTTTGAGATGCGGGCGGAGAGCGCCCTTTACATCGGCCACCAGATCTTCAGCGAAGACTGGCGCCGCGGCCTCTTCATGGCGGGCCTTAAGGAACAATATCGCGCCCGCGCCGTTTCTGTGGGGTTGGAACTGCCGGATCATCTGAGCGTGGTGCTGAGTTACCTGGAATCGCTCGAGCCCGGCCAGGAAATGGATGAGTTGGTCGGAGACTGCATCATCCCGGCGGTACGGAAGGTGCTTCAGGCAATCGAAGGCAAGAGCCCCTACAGCCACGTCTTGGACGCGCTGCTGCACTGTCTTCCTCCGTCGCGCGGCAGCGAATCGGAATTTGAGGAGATTTCATGCAGGACTTCTTCTTTATCGCTTTTCCCTATATTGCGTTGACACTCGCGGTGTGCGTGGGCCTCTACCGCTATTTCTCCCACCGCTTCACCTATTCGAGCCTCTCCTCGCAGCTTCTGGAAAAGAGGCAGCTTTTCTGGGGCTCGGTGCCGTGGCACTACGGAATCACGTTGATTCTCATCGCGCATCTGCTGCCCTGGATCTTTCCCGGCGCCGCCCGGACTGTGTTGGGGAACCAAACCCGGCTCGCCGTGCTGGAGTTGACGGGCATCGCGTTGGGCGTATATTGCGTGTTCGGGATCGCGGCGCTGATTGCGCGCCGGCTTCCCAACGACTCGCCCGCGCGCGCTGTCACTTCGCCGATGGATTGGATTCTCCTTCTGGTCCTTGCCTACCAGGTTCTCAGCGGTGTGGGCATTGCCCTGTTTGAGCGTTGGGGCGCGGCCTGGTATCTGAGCACCGCCGTGCCCTGGTTGCGGTCCTTGGTGAGTCTGCACCCGGATGCCGCCACGGTAACCGGGCTTCCGGTTTTCATCCAGTCGCATTTCATCAGCGGCTTCGTGGTGATTCTATTGTTTCCGTTCACCAGGCTGGTGCACGTCTTCGCCATTCCGTTCGAATATCTCTGGCGGCCCTACCAGGTGGTGATCTGGAACCGCGACCCACAGTTGCCGCAATTGCCTGTTCTGCACCAAATCGCGGCGTCCCCGCGTCCCATTCCCCTCAATCCAGCCGAGGTACAGCGCCGCCAACTGCTCACCCGGCTCGGCATTCTCGTGGGCGGGATCAGCGCGGCGATCGTCGGCATTCCAAGCCTCGCATTCCTGCTCGGCCTGCGGAAGGTCCCGGAGGTTTGGCGAACTCTCGGGGCAGCCGATAGTTTCCAGATTGGGCATACCGTCGAGGTTTCCTTTCTCGATCCCACTCCGCTACCCTGGTCCGGCGTAACCGCCAAGACGGCGGCATGGCTGCGCAGAGAAGGCCCGGACCAGTTCGTCGCATTCTCCATTAATTGCACCCATCTCGGCTGCCCGGTCCGCTGGCTGCCGAACGCGAACCTGTTCATGTGCCCGTGCCACGGCGGGGTGTTCTATAAGGATGGCACGGTGGCTTCCGGGCCGCCGCCGAAGCCCCTGGCCACCTATCCTGTGCGGCTTAGAGATGGGATGGTCGAAATCCTCACCACTCCGCTGCCGATTACGACGGTCTAGGAGAGAGACTTCTTGCGCGTACTGAAGCAAATCTGGCGCTGGTTTGACGAGATTACCGGTTTTTCGAAATCGCTCGGTCCCGTCTTGACTCACCCCGTGCCGCGGGCTCGCAAGAGCCGGTGGTTTTACGTGTTCGGCAGCGCGACGCTGACTGCTTTCCTTATTCAGGTAGTGACCGGAATTGCGCTCTCCAGCGCCTACGTCACCGGTTCCGGGCAAGCCTACGATAGCCTGCGGTTCATCAACAGCACTCTCATCGGCAGACTGATTCGCGGAATTCACTACTTCGGCGCCTCCGCCATGATCATCCTGATCGGCCTGCACACCATCCGCGTGTACCTGATGGGAGCCTACAAGTACCCGCGCCAGATGAATTGGTTCACCGGCGCCGGCCTGCTGCTGTTCACGCTGTTGATGGCTTTTACCGGGCAGCTCCTGCGCTGGGATCAGATCGGCTTCTGGACAGCGGTGGTGGCCGCCGAACAGGCAGGCCGCGCTCCGCTCATCGGCAACTGGCTGGGTCATTTCATTCTCGCCGGCAACACAGCCGGCGGCGCGACTTTGAGCCGCTTCTTTGCCGCGCACGTATTCTTCATTCCGGCCCTGATCTTCCTGTTCCTTGCCGTGCATCTCTACCTGGTGGTATTCAACGGCATCTCGGAACCGCCCAAGGCCGGCAGACCGGTCGACCCGCGGACTTACCGCGGTTGGTACCACGCGCTATTGGAGCGCGAGGGCATACCTTTCTGGCCGCACGCCGCCTGGCGCGATCTGTTGTTCGGAACCATTGTCGTGCTGTCCGTGTTTCTCCTCGCCCTCGTGGTTGGCCCTCCCGAACTCGGCAACCCGCCGGACCCCACCATCGTTTCCGCATCGCCCCGGCCCGATTGGTATTTCATGTGGTATTTCGCCCTGCTGTCCCTCATTCCCAAGTGGTCGGAACGTTGGGTGATCATCCTGGGACCGCTGCTCTTCGGCCTGTTCCTGATTCTGGTGCCGATCCTGGGCGGCCGCGGGGAGCGCAGCCCCCTGCGGCGGCCGTGGTCGATTGTGATCATTGCTTCCGTCATTGTCGTGATTGCTCACTACTGGGCTGTGG
>JADLBG010000765.1 GCA_020847895.1 Bryobacterales bacterium | reverse complement strand
CGACGGGACTGGTTGTGCGGATTGGCGCTGGGCGGACCGGGCGGCTATGCCCCGGTGCTGGCGGCGCAGGCTTACGTGTGGCAGCAGGCTCTTGCACGCGACAAACGGACGATTGCCGAGGGGGTGGGCGATGTGGTGGCGAGCCTGGCGGAGGCGGGATACCGGCACACGGAATTGACCTCGTCGTTCTTCACGCCGGAACTTGCTCCGCGGACGTTGGACTTGCTCGAAAAGCACGGGCTGAAACTGGACGTGGTGTACAACGGTGGGGAAATGCACGAAGGCGGCGCGGCGGCGCGGACGGTCGAGGATACGCTAGCGCTGGTGGAGAGGGTGAAGCCGGCGCGGATTGCGGCGGTGAGCTTCAACGCAAATCCGAAGAAGGGGCGGGAGCGGAAGACGGATGCGGAATTGGAGACGCAGACGCGGGCGATTGGGGGATTGGGGCGGCGGCTGCGTGGGATGGGGTTGCTGCTGCTGGTGCATGAGCACGCTCCGGAGTTGGCGGAGAACGCGCGTGAGTGGCGGCACATGCTGCATGGAACGGATGCCCGGGACGTGGGGATCTGCCTGGATATTGATTGGGTGCGGCGCGGAGGGTTGCAGCCGATGACCCTGCTCGAGGAAGCGGGGGATCGCGTGGGGGATCTGCATTTGCGGAATTCGCGGGACGGGGTATGGCTGGAGGAGTTGTCGGATGGGGATGTGGACTATACGAAGGTGGCGGCGCATTTGCGGCGGAAGGGATATCGGGGGTGGCTGGTGGTGGAACTGGCTTGGGAGCCGGGGACGCGGATTACGCGGGGGTTGACGGAGAATTTGCGGCGGAGCCGGGTGTGGGCGGAGAAGGTGTTTGGGGTGCGGGGGTGAGGGAGGAAGCCTTGGCGATTCCTCAGAACGCTGAATCTCCTGCAAGCCCAGGCACCGACGCGCCATCGGTTATACGAAGTGGTCTCATATCTCCAGAAGACCAGAGCTCACTGCTCATACATAATCACTTATGTCGTCATGTTTTAGATGGTGAAAGGGACGGGATTGAGTCCGTTTTCGAGGGTTCTCTTCTTCGTCCAACCCAGGCGCAAGGGAACTTCATAGAGGCGGCCCGGAGCGAATCGAGGCAGGGCAGGGCGTAATCCTGGAACGACCACACGCGCGACGGGAGTTTCCGTTTCCGGATTCGTCTGGTCGATGACAATCATTCTCAATCCCGCACGAGTGACAGTATGTGCGCATGCATGCAATCCAACTTTTACCGTTGGTGAAACACTTTTCTCAATGCGGGATTCTCCTGACGCCATCAACCACGGTTCGGAGTGGACAGGACCTCCTCCCACATGAAACTGCGGCTCACCCAAAGACTGGCAGAGTTCAGCAATCGCGTGCAGGGATGCGTCACAATATTGCCAGGCGGCGCCAAAACCGAATCTCACCTCCTGGCTGACCCTGTTGTGGGCAACTGCAGCGACAACAGGTATTCCAAGATCCGTTGTGAGGTCGAGCAGTTCCAGCCGCAGCCCCTGGCGACCCAGTTCGGTGGCAATCTCGTTTCCCAGGCCGCCTGGGATTGGAGCCGAAGGGCGCCGCAGCCGGTTGTACCACCAGATGGCAATTGCATCTCTCTCCACTAGTTCAAGGAAGGCCCTGACTGCGGCATCCTCGAAGTTATTGCCCGCGGCGCAGCCGTTCGAACTTACTCCGAACCGAATAGCGCCGCGCATCAGAGGATACGAGAGGTAGCAGCAGGCGGCGGGAATCAGGCAAGAATCCCAGGCAGAGCCATGCCCGTCCTCGGAAACCCAGTGGCCTTCCACCCAGTCCCATTCTCCCTCGTGCGTAGGGTGTTTGCGAGTTCGGAGTTGCCGATCACTGAGGAGAAGAAACTGCGAAGGGTGAATCGCGTGCGCTGCTACGTCTTCCCAACGCGCGCGGATCAGGGGGATACCAGAGTGAAAATGAAGGCTATACCGTTCGATGGCCTCGTAGCGCGCCGCTTCTTCCGCAGCTTGTGGCGAAAAGCCGGAACCGCTCGCCAGCAAACGTCCGCCTGGCTGCGGAACAGGCAAAGCGGCCTCGCAATGGCACACGTGCACGAGACCTCCCGCCTCCGTGCGAAGGCGGAGGCGGCCGACAAGCGGCGGTCGCGAAGCCGGAAGAGGAGACGGCTCGCATGACTCCATCAGGTGTCCGCTGGCCATGAGATGAAGAAGAGTGTAGTGAACCTCGGCCCCATCCAATCGACCTCTCAGAGTGGCGGCAATGTCCGCGGCCGAGCGGACTCCATCCACCAGGCCGAGCACGGATCCCGCTCCTCTCACGACGAATTCTTGAATAGAGGACGTGGACCATAGCTCCACAGCATCCGGGCCCAGCACGCACACGGCAACGCCGGGCGTCATTCTCAAAGCGCCGCCCATAGTTTCGTGCGCCGGCCGCGGGAAAAAAGAACGTCGCCCGCCAGCAGCCTTCCATCGGCTGCACACCAAGGATTGACGATATGCACGGGAGTAAAACCCAATGGGCAAAGGAATGCGCTGACTTCGTCGAGTTCGTGCTCGCGAAGCCTACCGAAAGTGACCTCGATGAGCACGTGAGAAGTGCGCTTCAGGGTTTCGGAGGCAGCCGACAGCGCGGGCAGCTCATAACCCTCGATATCCAGCTTCAAGAGGTCTACGGATTCCAGGCCGGCTTCCGCACTGATCTCATCAATGGTCCGCATCGGAACGCTCTCAGGCCGGGAGGTTGAATTGAGCAGACCAAACTCCCTTTTCATCAGCGCGTTGGGAGGCTGGATGGACGACGAAGGGCTGAACTCGGACTTCCAGTATTCAACTTGTCTAGCCTGAGGCCCCACGGCACAACAGTAAAAATCCACCTTCGTCGGAGGGCGGCACAGAGCAACATTGCGGCGTGCCCATTCGAGTTCGTCTGCCTGCATGTCCACGGCCACCACTCTGGATGGCTTCCAAAAGCGCAAAGCAGCGAGTAGGAACTGGCCACGATTACAGCCGATGTCCAGCAGCCGTTCCACCCGAATGAGACCGCGCAAAGGTGGGTTGAGCGGAGTGTCTTGCAGGCTGCCATTAGCCAGGAAATCATGGCGGCGCAACACCTCGAGAACATAATAAACGGCAGCGGCCTCCAAGTCCCCGGCAAGCAAATCTACAATCTGCCGATCGGTACGCTCTCCATCAATGAGCGCAGTCACCAGTCCGTAGGCCTCACCATCCAAGCGGAAGACCCGCCCGTTTTGAATGATCAAGGCTTCACCGGGGCTCTTGATGGTGAGACAGATATCATTGCGGAACCGGACAACCGAATTCATTGGTTCATAGTCTACCAGACACGTGGGCCGCGCCCGCTCTCGCAAGCGGAAGGAGGCGTTGATTACAGGGGCGGGAACCAAATCAAACAAGGGAGGAAGCATTCGAGCTATAAAGACGTCCGTGCTTCCATACACCTGCCACCTGCCGGGTAGCAAGGATGTCCAGTGAGGGATCGCCTGTAACCAGCAGCAGGTCGCTTCGAAGACCGGGCAGAATCCGGCCGCGATCCATAAGGCCAAATCGGGTTGCGGGCACGGAGGTGGCTGCCCGCAGCGCCTCGAGTGGCGCCTGCCCGCATGCCACAAGGAGTTCCAACTCCCGGTGCAGACTGGCTCCCGCCGCCGTGCCGGGATTCGGCGTATCTGTTCCTGCAAGGATCGGCACTCCTTGCAAGAAAGCCTGGCGGGCGAAACTACAAGCAATCTCGAACCTGAGCGGC
Organism: Bryobacterales bacterium; assembly: GCA_020847895.1. Classification (GTDB taxonomy): domain Bacteria; phylum Acidobacteriota; class Terriglobia; order Bryobacterales; family Bryobacteraceae; genus CADEFT01. The sequence goes on along the minus strand of JADLBG010000765.1, from coordinate 9,732 downwards.
GCTGTTGGCAAAGCGCGCGAGGAGGAGGCCAGATGTTCGCGCCAATACGGAGACAGAAGCACCCCAAGCACTGGATGGGAAGCAAGTTCGGCTCCAGCGCCGGTCGCTAGCGCTCCCTCAATGGCTGTAAGAGTCGGTATCAGAAATATACCCCGGCGGGACGCTTCGCCCACCAACTCCTCGTCCGGCTGGCCCTCCATAATAGAGTGGGCAAGTCCATCGACGCCGGCGCGAATTGCCTCGAGCGCGCATTCCCGGGAAAGTGCATGGGCAACGGCGATCTTGCCGCAATGATGCGCGGCGCCCACAAGCGCATGTAGCGTGTCGCGATCGAGCGTAGGAATCGCCTCGAGCCGGCCGACACCAGGCTCGAGGATTATCTTTATGAAATCTGATCCCTCCTCCACGCGCCGATTCACAAAATCCGGCGCTTGCTCGGGTGTGGAAATTGTGGGAACCGCCGAGCCGCCCCGGGCGCCATGCCCCCCGGGTACCGTTGCCGCGGCGCCGGCGGACAACATGTCTGCCCGGTGATAGACGGACCCTTGACGCTGTTCCTCGCGCAGTCGAGTCGCCACAGGAACCGGCGTCACCATGTCTATTGTCGTGGTGACGCCGAAGCGAAGCGCATCGGTGAGGACGAAATCATGCCATGTATGCGTGTGGGAGTCGATCAAACCAGGCAGCAAGGTGAGGTCCGGGCCGGTCACACAGAGGTCTTCTGGATGCCCGCTAATCGTGCCGTCTTCGACGACCTGAGCTATGGATCCGCCGTCAACCACAACGCTTGCGCGGGGGATCAATCGTGTCCCATCAAAAACTCTGATGTCCTTGAACACAGTTCGCGAGCGTGGAAAGGAGGGTTGGTGCAAGAGGGCATTGTACTATTAGTAGGGTCTTGTATTAGTAGGGTCTTGGGGGACGAGCTGGCGGGATGGATCGGAACGAAAGCCGGCGAGAACGCCGGCCACATAGGAGACGGGAGAAGTCATGCGGACCAACTCCGACGAAGACAATGGTTTCTGGGAGCCTGAAGACTTGGCGTTCCACCGCCGCAGCCGAGGCGGGCATCATCTCGGCCCGCTCGGCGCTACGATGCGTTTTGCCGGGAGAGTGGAGCCGCTCCCTGCGAGAAAACCAGCTATGTCAGAACGCCGGGTCGAACTTCCTCCCGTTGACGAGGCTGCCGTTGCCGAAAGGGATCCACCGTTTCAGAAGGTTCTCGAGAACCGCCGCTCCCGGCGGTCCGGTTCTGGCCGCGGGCTGACCGCTGCCCGCCTTGGGGAGTTTCTCTATCGTACAGCGCATGTGCAGGAATCGTCCCAATCCGGACCCGTCGAGATCCAGCGCCGTCCGTACCCTGCGGGCGGAGCACTACATGAACTGGAGTTCTACGTGATCATTAGCCGCGCGCAGGATCTGGGAGCTGGGCTCTACCACTATCAACCGGCGGAGCACGCACTTTATGCACTGCCGGCTACGCCCGAACAATGGGGTGAGTTGACGGAATCGGCTCGCCTCGCCACGCGTTCGAGCACCGCACCTGACGCCTTGATCACCCTGGCCGCGCGTATCGGCCGGATCGCGTGGAAATACGAGGGGATGGCCTATCGCACCATTCTTCTGGACGCCGGCGCGGTGTTGCAGACCATGTACCTGGTAGCCGCGGCGATGGACCTCTCCCCATGCGCAGTCGGCAACGGAGACTCGGTATTGTTCGCCATGGCAGCGGGCGTCAGCGAACTGGACGAGCCTGCGGTAGCGGAGTTTGCTTTGTGGGTTTGACAGCTTCGCGAAGTAACCAAAGAGAACTGCAAGAGAACGGCAGCAATAGAGTGTACTGATGGTGCGGGTGGGTGTACGGTGGGTGTCGGTGGGTTGCTCCGGCTTTGAAACTGGGGTAGCATGGCCGATACTCATGCCCACGAAAGTGATCGTTGTCGGCGGTGGACTTGCCGGGCTGGTCTGTGCCCGAAAGATGATGGATGCCGGCTTGGATGTTATGGTACTCGAAGGCCAAACGAGGCCGGGCGGGCGAATTCACACGCTACGAGCCTTCTTTGCCGACCACATGTATTGCGAAGCCGGGGCAATGGGCTTTCTTGACATTCATACCAACGTCAAGGAGTTGGTCAGTCAACTTGGTTTGCAGGCCAACGAATTCAAGTCCGAATCCAGTCCCACCGTATTTTACCTGAGGGGGAGACGGCTTTTGGAGTTACCGGGAAAACCGGCGCATGACTTCGCGGGACTCACCGATGAGGAGAGGCAACTGGGTGTGGATGGAATTTATGGAAAGTATGTCGCCACGCCGTCCAAGCAACTCGGTGATCCTCTGGCGCCAAACTGGTCGCCGGCGCCATTCCAAGAATTGGACAATATCCTGGCAAGCGACTTCCTGCTGAAAAATGGGGCTTCGCCCGCGGCTATACAGCTGTTGGGATGCGGCTTGTGCGGCCTGTACGGCGATGGGGTGGACTCTTTTTCCGCACTGATGCTGCTGTTAGGGGCAGCGCTGTTGCAGAACGCCAAGTCGGATTTCGAGATTGTCAACGGAAACGACAATCTGCCCAGGGTGCTGGCACAAACCCTGGGTTCTTCGATCAACTACGGCGCTGAGGTGACCAGCATCGAGCAAAACAATTATGGAGTGACGGTGACCTACTCGCGTCTGGCGGCGACAAGATCGATTCAGGCAGATTACGCCGTATGCGCGATGCCGTTTCCGCGTCTGATGCTGATCAACTTCTCACCCTCCCTGCCGGCCCTGATCGAAGAGATGATTCAAAACGTCGGCAACACCTCGGTAACCCGAGTATTCCAGCAGGCCCAATCGCGTTTTTGGGCCAAGGGCCCTAACGCATCGGAGTCCATCGAACTCGCCAAGAATCACGCCCTGGTCTTGTCAGCCTATAATGGTCCGGGAACAAGGGGGATTTTGGAAGCCTATCTGGCGGGTCAGGCGGCCAGATACGCCGACGTCCTGCCCGAGACTGCGCGGCTAGGCGAGATGCTCGACTTTGTCCGGACAACTTTCCCGGATGCGGATTCGGAGTGCGAGGGGGGGCAAACCTGGTCGTGGGACAAGGATGTTTGGGCCAAGGGTGCCTATGCGTTCTTCCGGCCAGGGCAATTCACGAAGTACTGGACTTCGCTCACAGCGCCCGCGGGAAAAATCCACTTTTGCGGCGACCAAACCTCCCTCTGGGTAGGCTGGATGGAAGGAGCCGTCCTGTCGGGCAACCGGGCTGCACAAGAGGTTCTGGATGCCGCCGCGAAGCCCGGCGCGGCTCAGGCATCGCCAGTAATTCCGAGATAGCTAGTAACCCGAGATAGATCACATAATAGGAGCTTCAAGATGGACCAGGACAAATTCGATGACGTTATGTCAAGAGTGACCGCCAAGGCATGGGCGGACCCGGCATACAAGGCCAGGCTCATGTCGGATCCAGCCTCCGTTCTCCGTGGGGAAGGCCTCGACCTCGGCGACCGGAAGGTCTACGCCCACGAAAATACGAACGACGCCCTCCACTATGTATTGCCGCCCAAGCCGGAGGGTATGGCCGAACCAGTGGAAGCGCCCGGGCATAGGAACACCGCTCCCTACACAATTCACGAGGTCGAAATATAGGAGGCGGCAGATCGACTGAAGCCGCTGGCTTGGCGCGCTCGGGAGCGGCACTTGCGCGCGCCGGCCGGATCCTGGAAGCGATCGAGATACTACACGCAGCCATCCGCCGTGCCCCGGAGTTTGCGGAAGCTCACAATAATCTGGCCGGTCACTATCTGGCGCTCGGGGACTATGATGCTTCAGAGCGGCACTACCGCTTAGCCTGCCATTACCAACCCGATTTCCACCAAGCTTTCTCCAATCTGCTCATCCTCGGTCTTTACACCGGGTCATTGCGCTCTGAGGCATTGGCAGGATTTCGGGCGTGGGCCCAACGATCAGCTTCGCTAACGCCAATATCCGCTCCAAAGCGGCCGTATCAAAAGGGGAAGCCCATCCGCATTGGATACCTCTCGGCGGATTATCATTCCCGCAACCCTGTCCCCAAGTTCGTAGTGCCGCTGTTGCGGGGTCATGACCGCCGGCGTTTCGTGGTGTTCGGCTATTCTAATGTCGGTCGTCCCGACGACGTGACGGCGAAGGTGAAGGGCTGGTGCGATGCCTGGAGAGAAATTCATGGACGAAGTGATGAGGAGGCCGCTGCCACGATTCGTCGGGATGAGATCGATATCCTGGTGGATCTGAGCGGACATTGGTCCGGCAACCGGCTGGGTGTATTCCTTCGCCGCCCAGCTCCCTTGCAGATCTCTTATCTGGGGTATCCGGGTGCAACAAGCCTGCCCCAGATCGATTGCCGCATCTCCGACGAATGGGCGGACCCTCACCCATCTCGTGAGGCGGGTCTCGTTTGCCTCCCTTGTTCCTATTTCTGTTTCGAGCCTCCTGCAGATGCCCCTGCTCCCGCTGAAGAGCCGCCGCAGTCAAGATGCGGCTGGTTCACATTCGGCTCCTTCAACTATAGACCGAAGATCACGCCACAGGTCGCCGCCGCCTGGGCGGCGATCCTGCGGGCTGTGCCGGGTTCGCGGTTGCTCCTGCACCGTCACGATATGGACGCGGCGGATGTTCGCCGGTCACTGCTGGATCAATTCAGCGTGTATCGCGTGGAGAGTACTCGTATCGTATTTGAGAATGGGCGGGCAAGCATGAAGGACCACCTGGAGCTTTACAAAAAGGTAGACCTGGCATTGGACCCATTTCCTTACAACGGCGCCACGACAACGTGTGAAGCCCTTTTCATGGGTACCCCGGTGCTGACCTGCGCTGGCACTACGCATGCTTCCCGAATTGGAGCGAGCCTCCTGTCGGCGGTCGGACTGGGTGCACTCATAACCCGGTCGGTGGAAGCCTACGTTCAGGCCGCCATTTTACTGGCAGAAAGGAAGGAGGCAATTTGGGAAGCACGGAACGGATTGCGAGCGAAGATGGGGCAGTCAACAGTGCTACAACACTCCCGGTTTCTCGCGGCGTTCGAGGCTGCGTTGGAGGAGACCTGGAGGCAGAGCGCCGGTGAACGGGACGGCCACGATGACGCTATCATAGGCCTGAAGTGAGCACGTCAACCCGCAGCGATGGGAACCAAGCCGAGGATCCACTCGAGGGGTCGCAATTGCTCCACTACCGCATCGAGCGCCGTGTGGGACATGGGGGCATGGGAGTGGTATACAAAGCGGAAGACACGCGGCTCGGTCGCATGGTTGCGCTCAAATTCCTCAATGCTGCGTCAAGCTATTCGCCAGAGAACCGGCTACGATTCTTCAGAGAAGCCCGAGCGGCAGCCGCGGTCCACCATCCCAATATCTGCCCGATTTACGAGATCGTGGAGACAAACGACCGGTTGGGGCTTGCTCTCTATTGGGTAAACGGGCCGGACCTTCAGCAATGGATGAAGCAATTCGGCGGTATCGTGCCTGTGGCACAGGCCCTGGATGTGGCAAAGCAGGTGCTTATGGGCCTGGACGCTGCCCACAAGAAGAAGGTCGTCCATCGAGACATTAAGCCGGGCAATCTCCTGATGGATACCGGAAACGAAGTACGCATTGTCGACTTCGGCCTGGCGCACATCGCCAGCGAGACTAATATCACCACTGACGGTACGGTGCTCGGCACTCCGGCATACATGTCGCCGGAGCAATGGAAGGGCGAGAATTCGGATGCCCGGACTGACCTTTGGGCGACTGCTGTGGTCTTGTATGAGATGTTGACAGGGACGCGCCCGTTCGGCTCCCGTGATCAACGGCTGTTGGGTCATTCGATCGTCCATGAGCCGTACACACCGCTGCGATCTTTGCGGCCGGATTTGCCGGCGGAACTAGAGAGCTTGCTAGACCGGGCACTAGCCAAGCTGCCTGCCGGACGCTACCCCACGGCCGCAAACATGTTGCAGGACTTGCGGATTCTGTCCGGTCAATCGGGAGAGACTATGGGCCCGATCTCGCTGGCGGTCACTCAACCCGCACTCACCGTAAGCCCCGGCGACGAGCGAGCAACGGGCGTGTCCGGACGGCGGGTTGCGGCACAGACGGCGGAAGTCGCCGGAGAGGACACGGTAACGCTGTCACGCCGCAAGCTCACTTGGATCGCCGGCGGAGTGGGAGCAGCGGCTTTAGGCAGCGGACTGTTGCTCCAGCTATCGAAACGGAGCGCAACGGATCGCCCGAGACACTCGCTTGCCGTACTCCCTCTCGACGACCTCACCCAAGACAACGGGTACCTGAGTGACGGTTTGGCAGACGAACTGATCAGCACTCTAAGCAACATCCGAAGTGTCCGCGTGGTGGCCCGCACTTCCACGTTTCAATTCCGTGGAGCGAAGGCAAACATGGCGGAGGTGTCGCGTCAACTGAATGTGGACCGGGTGCTCACAGGAAGCCTTCTGAGTTCCGAAGGCCAGATCCGCGTTTCGGTGCAACTTGTCAAGGCCGAGGATGGAACGGTCCTGTGGGGCGAAACGTTCTCGCGCCCCAAGTCGGACGTGTTCGCCATCGTGGGGCAGGTGGCCGACGCGGTGATGGGACAACTCTCGGTAGGAGGAGGTGAGAAAGCCACGGCCTCGCGGGGATCCCAAGCGAATCCTGAAGCTTACAATGAATATCTCCAGGGAATTTACCAGTGGAATCTGCGATCGCGTACCGGTCTCGAAGCTGCCCTCACCAGCTTTCGGCGTGCAATTGCAACCGCCCCTCGGTTCGCGCTCGCTTGGTCCGGACTCGCGGACACGCAAGTTCTTCGAGCTTTGTACGGATGGGTCCCACCCACGGAGACGATGACTGAAGCCAAGGACGCGGCATTGCGGGCTCTCTCTCTGGACGCAAATCTGGCCGAGGCACATAACTCCCTCGGGCTGATTCTCCTGCTGCACGATTGGAACCGCGCGGCCTCCGAGAGTTCATTCCGGCGGGCTCTGGAACTGAATCCCGGATACGCTACCGGACACCACTGGTACGGACATTTTCTCGCCTGGAGCGGGCGCTTCACCGAAGCCTTTATCGAGTTAGGAGTGGCGCAAAGCCTGGATCCGCTGTCATTGGCGATTCGTTCGAATGTCGGCTGGCTCTTAGGCCTTGGCCGCCGCTTTGAGAAAGGAATTGCCACGCTTCGCTCTGTGCTGTCCATGGACTCGCGGTTTGTCCGGGCGCACTTGTACCTCGGTACGCTTTTGGGTCAGCTCGGACGGTTCGAAGAAGCCTTTCACGAAATGAAGCTGGTGCGGGAACTGAGCGATACAAGCTCGTTTGTGATCGCCACGGAAGCATGGCTGTATGCGCGAGCCGGCAATATGTCCCGAGCGGCAGAGAGGAAAGCAAATCTGTTGGAACTGGCGAAGACGGCGTATGTGACGCCTCCTGAGATCATGATTGTCTGTGTCGCCATGGGGCAACACAAGGAAGCGGTGCGTTGGCTGGAAAAGGCAGCACAGGAACGGTCGCCCACGCTGGTTTGGGCAGGACTGGATTTCCGCCTGGACCAGGTTAGGCAAGATCCTGCTTTCCTTGCGATCATCCGCAAGATCGGCTGATCGCCCGATGTTTACGGAGAGAATTCCTTGAAATGTCGGGACTACACTCGACAACGACGGCTCACGCTACTAACTCATGTCGTCAATCCTCTGAAAACGTAGTTTTCTAAACTTCTGCTGCTTCGGCGCTCGTCATCAGCACCCATCGGGTGCCCGTCCGTCAATCATCCACTCGCTGGTATGGTGTAGGCTGTCTACAACGCGGAAATGGAGAAGGGCCTCGCCGTCGGAACCGGCGAAGCCCGAGGCAACCCTTACGCGGGGCGCCATCTACGGAATGGTCTGAGCCTGCCACGATTCCTTCCGGTGGTCCAGTGCCGCTCATCAGGCACATGAAGGCAGCCGAACAGGTCGTTCTCCATCAACGCCTTTGCGCGAATGAGAGTTGTTGCGCGCTCTTCCGCCTCTGTCACAGTTGCGACCACAGCCAGCGCTTTTGCAGCCCACAATGCTGGGTGCCCTTCGGCCCCAACAGCGGTGCTGGCGGTGCAGGCTTATGTGTGGCAGCAGGCGCTGGCGCGGGACAAACGGACGATTGCGGAGGGGGCGGGGGATGTGGTGGCGAGCCTGGCGGAGGCGGGATACCGGCGGGTGGAGTTGACCTCGTCGTTTTTCACGCCGGAACTTGCTCCGCGGACGTTGGATTTGCTCGAAAAGCACGTGCTGAAGTTGGATGTGGTGTACAACGGCGGGGAGATGCACGAGGGCGGCGCGGCGGCGCGGACGATTGAGGATACACTGGCGTTGGTGGAGAGGGTGAAGCCGGCGCGGATCGCGGCGGTGAGTTTCAACGCGAATCCGAAGAAGGGGCGGGAGCGGAAGACGGATGCGGAATTGGAGACGCAGACGCGGGCGATTGGGGGATTGGGGCGACGGTTGCGCGGGATGGGGTTGCGGCTGCTGGTGCATGAGCACGCTCCGGAGTTGGGAGAGAACGCGCGCGAGTGGCGGCACATGCTGCACGGGACGGATGCGCGGGATGTAGGGATCTGCCTGGATGTGGATTGGGTGCGGCGCGGCGGGTTGGAGCCGATGACGCTGCTCGAGGAAGCGGGGGATCGCGTGGGGGATCTGCATTTGCGGAATTCGCGGGACGGGGTATGGCTGGAGGAGTTGTCGGATGGGGATGTGGACCATACGAAGGTGGCGGCGCATTTGCGGCGGAAGGGATATCGGGGATGGCTGGTGGTGGAACTGGCTTGGGAGCCGGGGACGCGGATTACGCGGGGGTTGACGGAGAATTTGCGGCGGAGCCGGGTGTGGGTGTGGGCGGAGGGGGTGTTTGGAGTGCGAGCGTGAGGCGAGGAAATCAGACATCCAAAGATGAGCGCTGTGGGATAACTCCGGGCAAAAGACTCGACAGAGGAGTTTGCGGAGGGTCTCGCGATCGGCGTTCGAGCAATCGCCGAGCCGGCGCACAATGTCAGTCTTGGCGAGGACCGTCAGCTTATGGACTCGAGCGGTTGATGGCACGTTTAGACCCGCCGCCCGCCAATCAGTGAGGCGGAGGTCGAACTCTGATTGCCTCGGATGGGATGTGATCGGAGCTGCCACGAAGTCTTCATCGCTCGTATCGAGTAGCATCAGCGCGGGACGGATCTTGGATCCGTGCTCCTGGTGAAACCGCATGCGGATCAGGACGACATCAGCGGGGCGGAGGCTCATTTATCAAGTTTTCGTAAACGGCGTCCTCTTCACAGTAGGCACCTTCGAACCTTCGCCGCCCCGCTTCCCGCCATTCGGAATCGCTGGACAAAGCTTCCCACATGACGACCGCCCGAAGTTGCTGCCCGGCCGGAATATCGTGGGCGAATTCAGGCGGAAGCGCAATTTGCCCGCCTCGGTTCATCGTCGTTTCGGACTCCACCGCTTTCATTCGATCTCAATTGTCGTCATGACACAGTGGACTACGGAGCGATCTCCCATAGACCGGCGGTAAGCGGCACGCCTTGGATGAGTTCCGACCCGAGGCGCACCTGCGCCGGGCCGGGTCCGGTGAGGGTGTAGAGCTTGTTTTCATCGACGGTGAACCATTCGGGGAATTCGTTGAGGCGGACGTAGTTGGCGGCGAGGTTGAGGACGCGGCGGTGGCGGGCGAAGTCGAAGCGGATGGTGGCGTCACGGTTGAGGGCGAGGAGGAGGT
>JADLBG010000764.1 GCA_020847895.1 Bryobacterales bacterium | reverse complement strand
GCTATGTGAATGCCGAACCCCAGTCGCTCGCGGTGTTCCAGGGGCGTCCCCCGAAGGATGCCATCAATCCGAAGATCGATCTGGTCTTCCGCCCGGCCGCCAGTCCGGTTATCCCGGCCACCCGGGCAGCGTGGGCAAAACGCAGCGGCGAGTTGACGGACCTGCTGCGGAAACGCGTGTTCCCGGCAATCGAGTTCGGACGCTTGCCGCGGACGCACAAGGGGAATAGTCAGGCTCTGGTGTATCTTGTGCCGCATGACGAAGAAGCCGCGGTCACGGCCAACTTCTTCCGCTTCGCCGGGTTCCACAAGGACGCCACACGGATGCTGGTGTATCCGCGGTTTACTACCAATCGCGACACGCTCCGCAATGCGATGCACGTGGGAACCTCGCCCGACGCCCTGCGCGTGGAGGAAGTATTGCGCGTGGTCCGGGGATTGCAGGCCTCGCATATCACCGTGGCGGGACGCGGAACGGACGCCGGAGTGGCGCTTTACGCCGCGCTGCTCGAGCCCCGCATCGGCGGAGTGCTGATGATCGAGCCCACCGAAAGCCACTGGGACGGGCCTGTATTTCTCAACGTGCTGCGCTACACTGACCTGCCGGAGGCCGCCGGCCTGCTCGCTCCTCGACCGTTACACTTCTTTCACCACATGCCCCCGGCGTATCAATTTACGGCGAAGATCTACCAGATGATGGGCGCCTCGCAAGCCATCGGGGAGTGCTATTCGCTCGAAACGCCCATCAACGCTTTGTCCGCTTCCCGATGCAATACAGAGCCTTCTCGGTGCGTATGAAGATCTGGCCTTCGGAAACCGCCGGGGAACTGAGGGTATATTCATCCAGCCTGTTTTCGGCCAGCACCTTGAACCGCGGTCCGGCCTCGATCACAGTGGTGGTCCCCTCCTCATTGGTGATGTACACTTTGCCGTCCGCGAGGGTGGGAGAGGAGCTGTAGATCGCGGAGGCGATCCGCTGTCCTCCCCAGACTTCCTTGCCGGTTCTTGCGTCAATGCAGAACAGGATGCCGCGATCGTTGGCGATGTAGATGTGCTGGCCGTCGCTGACGGGCGTGGGAACGTCCGGGCCGCGGTCATAGGTCCACAGTCTGGCGGACTCGCTGACATCGCCTTTGCCCCCGGGCTTGAGAGCGACGAACGGCTTGACCCGGGAGCACGCATAGACAATGCCGTTCTTCACCATGGGCGATGCAATGATCCGGTTGAATCCGTAGTTGTCCGGATTGAGGACATCGGCTCGCCACAATTCCTCGAGTGTGGCGGGATCGTAGCCGGTCACCAGGTCGCCTCCACTGACGATCACCTCGGTGCGCTGTGCCGTCTTCACGATCGTGGGAGTGGTGTAGGCGTCCGGCGATTCCATCTGAGCCTTGGTGGGCCGCTCGCGCCGGGCAAGAGTCTTTCCCGTTTTCTTGTCAATACGCAGGACATAGGAGGGATCGTCGGTCTTCATGCCGTGAAGAACCTGGACATAGAGCGAGTCGTTGTAGAGCAGGGGAGACGAACCGTAACCCCAGTTCAGGCCGAAGCGCCCGTAATCCTTCTGGATGTCGCGTTCCCACAGCAGTTTGCCCGCGAAGTCGAAAGCTTTGAGTACGCCGGTGCCGGTGAGGACGTAGACACTCTGCCCATCAGTGACCGGCGAGGGGGACGACATGTTCTGTTTGTTGATCTTGTAGTTGCCCCCGGCGGTAGGCCGTTTCCACAGCACATTGCCCCTTTCGCGATGGAGGCACCAGAGTTCGAGGTTGTCGCCGTCGGCCACGTTAAGGAAGATCCGCTCACCCCAGATGATGGGCGTCGAGCCGCTGCGGCTGGGCATGGGCAGGCGCCAGGTGACGTTTTCCGTTTTCGACCAGACTGCCGGGAGATTCTTCTCTCCGCTGGTTCCATCGAGGTAAGGACCGCGCCACTGGGGCCAGTTTTCCCCAAGGGCCAGAGTGGAGCAGGCTACGGTGAGGCGCAACAGCATCCGCATGTGGAAATTGTATGCGAAGTTGTCCGGCTTGGCCATAAGTTAAAGAAATACTGGTATAATATGAATGTGTTCCGGCCCGCACAGGCGCGTCCCTCCTTATTTGGTTCGGATTAACGAGCCCCTTTTTCCCCTGCCAACCTGACTCCCTGCCCGCCGCTCGAGCGGTCTGGAGTGTCTACCAATTGTTCGGAGATAGAAGGAGATTGCCATGATCAGAACGGTAGATGAAATGAGAACGGATTTTCCAAGGATTGTAACCGCTCTTCCGGGTCCCAAGGCCGCGGCCGTCATCGCCCGCGACAAGGCGGTGGTTTCGCCTTCCTACACGCGGCCCTATCCGCTGGTGGTGGAACGCGGTGAGGGCGCGATCGTCCACGATGTGGACGGGAACCGGTTCCTCGATATGAGTGCCGGCATCGCGGTGGTGGCGAGCGGCCACTGCCATCCCAGGGTGGTGAAGGCCATCCGGCAGCAGGCCTCGCGCCTCATCCACATGTCCGGCACGGATTTCTACTACGAGAACATGGTGGCGCTGGCCGAGAAACTGGCGCGCGTGGCGCCCGGGAATGTGCCACGCCGTGTGTACTTCGGCAATTCCGGCACGGAGGCCGTGGAGGCGGCGCTGAAGATGGCGCGCTACCACACCGGCCGCGACAAGTTCATCGCCTTCCTTGGAGGCTTTCATGGCCGGACCATGGGATCGCTGTCCTTGACCGCGAGCAAGAGCGTGCAGCGCAAGGGATTCGGGCCGCTGGTTCCGGGCGTGACCCACATCCCCTACGCCTACTGCTACCGCTGTGCCTACGGAAAGTCGCCGGATACGTGCGCCGTCGAGTGCGTCAAGGTAATCGAAGAGCAACTGGTGAAAACCATTCTCCCGGCCGAGGAACTGGCGGCCATCGTTTTGGAGCCGGTGCAGGGGGAGGGCGGCTATGTGGTGCCCCCGCAAAAATTCTTCGACGAGTTGCGGCGCGTGGCGGAGAAACTGGGCGTGCTGATCATCGCCGACGAAGTGCAAAGCGGAATGGGACGTACGGGCAGGATGTGGGCTTCCGAGCACTTTGGCCTGACGCCGGACATCATGGCGGTGGCCAAGGGAATCGCCAGCGGATTGCCGCTGGGGGCAACCATCGCGCGGGCCGAACTCATGCAGTGGAAGCCCGGATCGCATGCCTCGACTTTCGGAGGGAACCCGGTGGCCGTGGAGGCCTCGCTCGCCACCCTGGAACTTCTCGAGGAAGGTCTGGTGGAGAACGCCGCCAACGTCGGAGCCCACCTGATGAACCGGCTGCGGGAGTGGCCGGCGCGGTACGCGCGCGTCGGCGAGGTGCGCGGCCTGGGCCTGATGATCGGCATCGAGTTCGTCAAGGATCAGGCCACCCGCGAGCGGGATGCGGCGCTTCGGGACCGTGTCAGCCAACTGGCGTTTGAACGGGGCGTCCTCGTCCTCGGAGCCGGCCAGAATTCCATCCGGCTGTCACCCCCGCTGGTGGTGACACGCGATCAGGGCGACTATGCCCTGGATGTCCTCGAGGAGTGTTTGCGCCAGGCCGTGGCGTAAGATGGGACGGTGAAGATCCTGGACGTCGGCTGCGGGCGGAAGAAATATCCCGGATCCATTGGACTGGACCGGAATCCCGCCGGGGATGCCGACGTCCTCGCCGACCTCGACCACTTCCCCTTTCCGTTTCGCGACCGGACCTTCGACCGGATACGGGCCATCCACGTCATTGAACACGTGGCCGACGTCATCCGGACCATGGAGGAGTTCCACCGCATGCTGCGGCCCGGCGGCAGGGGGGTTCTGGTGACGCCTCACTATACCGATTTCAGCTCCTTTTGCGACCCGACCCATCGCTGGCACCTGAACAGCTTTTCCTTCCGCTACTTCGGCGACGACAACGCAGGCTTTGGCTACTATTCGCCGATGCGGTTCCGGGAGATTTCCGTGCGCGTGAAGCTACTTGCTTTATGGAGGTACAGCGGCTTCGAACTGTTGGTGAACGCCTTTCCGCGCTTCCGGCGGTTCTGGGAGCATTACCTTTGCTTTGTGGTGCGTGGAAAGGTGATGGAATTTGAATTTGAACGCGTTGACGGCACTTGACTGGCTCCGGCACAGGGCGCGCCTGCGGCTGTGGGATCATGACCGGGCCTGGGGGCGGCGGGGCGAGGACGTGGCCCACCGCTACCTCCGCGCGCGGGGCTACACCATCGTGGCGCGCAACTACCGGACACGGTCCGGATCGGGAGAGGTAGACCTGATCGGCTGGGACGGAGAGACGCTGGCCTTCATCGAGGTGAAGGCCCGCCGCACCGAGGAGTTCGGAACCCCGGACCGGGCAGTGGATCCGGAAAAGCAGCGCCGCCTCCTGATCGCCGCCCGCGACTACGCGCGCCACGCGGATGTCGAATGGGAGAAGACCCGCTTCGATATAGTGAGCGTGGTGTGGAGCAAGTCCGATGGAGTGACGCTGATCAAGGATGCGTTTGCGAAGTCGGCCGCCGCGGCGCGCGGCGGGTATTGAGAACGCTATCCTTGTTCAGAGCGGATGTATTCCATGCGGAAGCGGAAGACCTACAATCCGAAGAGGCAATTGTGTGAGCAGGCGCAGGCCATCGAGCGTTGGGCCGCGCTTCAGGCTCTTGGGGTTCAGCCCAGCTATACGGGCAATCCCGAGCATAAGCGGAATCCGGGGGACTTCTGCTTGCGGCCGCCCAGTTCACCTCGGCTTGGTAAGACACTGTGTGATAGCCTTCAACTCCACTCTCGTCCGGAAGCGTTGCGCCTGCTTCGCGAAGGCTTCCATAGGGGGTTGTTCAGCGTGCAGGAGCGCGGTGGCTGGCCTCAGAATGTGTGGGCCGTTACAGACGATGGATACCCCGTGGAAGCACAGTTGGATGGCAATGGCAGCTACCATGGTTATCCTATGCCGGAGGATGACCCGCTGCGAGAACTGGTCCTCGATCGATGGAATGCCCAAGGGGAGACGCGTCGTTGACCACGGAGTTCTCAATAGAAGTGTCGTGGTTGCCCGTATCTCACGGGCCGGAAGAACTCCGCCAGACCGCGGCGTCCTTGCGTATCCGTGCGGGCAACAGGATAGTGACTCGAATTGAAGACGGATGGTCTCAGTCTCTTCAGCAGGAAGTGAGATTGTGCGCATACCCTCTGGCGCTTTGGTTCGCTTCGTCCTGGTGGAGGCTGAGATGGGAACCAAGACCATTTCGTAGCGAACCTGACGTATCCTGGAGAATGTCGCACGAAATGCCCGCGGCGGGCTACGGCTTCTTGTGGCCTCCTGTTACCTTCGACAGCGACGGAGAACAGATTAGCCTTCATTGCCGCCCTTCCAGTCCAGCTTCGAATGAATCCGTGAAGTATCTGGCAGATTTTAGAGAGACAGTCCAGGCCCAAGCTTTTGAGAGAGCGATTGACGGCTTTATCGATCTGGTTCTTTCGAGACTGCAGGCTACCAGCGGCGCCAGGACACACCTTTGTGACTTGTGGAGCGAGGTTCGAGAGGAACGCACCGATGCGGCCTTAGCGGCTGGCCGCAAACTGGAGGCGATTTTGGGCTTCGACCCGGACGGCGCGCCGGGAGACGTAATGGATGAGATGCACTCCCTGTCAGAGCGTGCGGGCAAGGCTGCCATCGAGGAAATGGCGCCTGTTTGCGCAGGCCCTGATCCTGTTCGGATCCTCAAAGAGATTGAAGCTTTTTCGGCGCGGCCCGGAGTGGACGCGCGGATTTCGCCTCCCAGTGCATTGATGAAGCAGTATTCAAGCACCGCCGTCCCATGGGAGAGAGGTTGGAATCTCGCCCGCATGGCGCGGCAAGCCTACGGATTCAACGGCGACCCGCTGCCGGACGAGCAGTTGGCTGCTGTGCTTGAATTATCTCCGGAGAACCTGCGGAGTTCGCTGGACGGAACTCCGCGTGCGCCCCTATCGCTCGCGATTCGGAATGGTTCCGGTGACCGTGTGAGGCTTCTATTGCGGAAACGAAACAGGCCGGGGTTGCGATTCGAGGCGGCGCGGCTTCTGGCCGAGCAAATCCTGACTCCGAAAGGGGAATGCTGGCTGCCGGCAACTGATTCCGGGACGGTGCGGCAGAAAGTGCAGCGTGCTTTTGCTGCGGAGTTCCTGTGTCCCTACGAAGCGTTGCTGGATTTCCTGAAAGGGGACTTCTCTCCGGAGTCGATCGAGGAGGCCGGAGAGCATTTCGGTGTCTCCGAACTGGCCATCAAGAACCATCTGGCCAACCACCGGCAGATGGATTCTGATCCCATGCTGATTTGAGAAACCCAGCGGCAAACACCGTAGTCTGAGCACGGGGAGCGGTATAATGCCTGTTTCGCGCCCGCATCGCGGTCTGCCTCGATGTGGGCATCCAATCGAAGCCGTGAAGTTTCTTACTGTTTCCTGCAGAAGGGGGATCGTTGCCTGAACTGCGCAAAGACCCGATCACCGGCCGGTGGGTGATCATAGCGACGGACCGCGTCCGGCGTCCGAGTGATTTCGCAAGAGAAACCGTGACCATCAAGGGCGGACGGTTCTGTCCCTTTTGTCCCGGGAATGAGTTGAAGACGCCGCCGGAAGTGCTTGCCTATCGCACCAGCGGGCGCTCGAATGAGCCCGGGTGGAATGTTCGCGTCGTGCCGAACAAGTTCCCCGCCCTGCGCGTCGAAGGCAACATGGAGCGGCAGGGCGAGGGGATGTACGACAAAATGGACGGCGTAGGGGCGCATGAGGTGATCATCGAGACGCCCGATCACATGGCCACGCTGAGCGACTTGCCGGAGAAGCAGATTGAAAGCGTGCTCTGGGCCTTCCGTGACCGGACGCTCGACCTCAAGCGCGACATACGGCTGCGCTACATCCTGTTCTTCAAGAATCACGGCGAAGCGGCGGGCGCGACGCTCGAACACTCGCACTCGCAATTGATCGCCCTGCCGGTCGTGCCCAAGCGAGTGCAGGAAGAGATCGACGGAGCCAAACGCTACTACGAGTTCAAGGAGCGCTGCGTGTATTGCGATATGGTCCGCCAGGATGCCGAAGCGGGAACGCGAGTGGTTCTCGAAACGGATTACTTCCTCGCCGTCTGTCCCTATGCCCCGCGGTTTCCCTTCGAGACATGGATCGTGCCCCGGCGGCACGCCTCGCACTTCGAGACCGCCGATGCGCCGCTGCTTGAAAACCTTTCCTGGGTGCTGCGCACGCTGGTGCGGAAGATGGATAAGGTGCTCGAACGGCCGCCGTACAACTACGTGATCCACACCACTCCGATTCACGAAGCGCCGATGGCGCATTATCACTGG